>CALZYS010000051.1 GCA_945830345.1 uncultured Prevotella sp. | reverse complement strand
TTAATATAAGTTATTGATTTTGAACGACTTAAATATTAAATTAACGTAGTATTGAATATGTATATGTATATAAAAAATAAATATTATATTCATTATTATAAAAGTTTAGAAATAATAGTGGCATAAGTGGCAGAGTGAGCTCTCGGACGGTCAGAACGGCAAGTCGGCACTGGAGGCAATTCGACGACTGTTGATCTCCGTAGCCTACAGCTCCACCACGAGATAGCCTCGCCTGTTGCCATTGCGCATACGTTGGAATCCCTTCTTGTCGAGTTTCATTAACTTCAATAATTTTTAGGCACTGCAAAGTTATGAAAAAACGGGAAACCGTGCAATAGTTGAAAAATCAAAATTCCACCTCTATGGAAGTGGAAAATTTTAATAATAATTTATTTAGTTTAGTTATGATTAATTCTTATTTTAAGGAGGAAAGCTTGTAAAGGAAACAAGATAGGCTTCGTAGCGCCTGAAAGGCGAAATGAAGCCCCCGACCGTTGTACTGCCGCCGCAAATGTTATCTGATTATTAAGGGGAAAGAACATTGATTAATGGTAATTGATAGATGCAATCAATAGGGTCAACGAGAACAACTATTATTGCGCAAATATGCAAGTTTTTTGATGATTTGTTTGGTGGAATTAAATAAAAGATGTACTTTTGCAGGCGCTTTTGTTGGTGGAGGGGGAAACTGTATGAAGATTCAGTATGTAAGGAATCCTTACATACTACCGCTGATGGTAAAAATACCGCACTAATTTTCACGACCGTTGAAGGATGATATTTGTCGTGGCGAGAAATCAGTATGGTTCGCTATTATTAATGTGTGATATTTTATATTAATAATATCTTATTTATTTCATGAAACGATTATTTGACATTGTTGCAAGCGGCTGCGGGCTGCTTGTGCTTAGTCCTGTATTGCTTGTGGTGGCGATATGGATTAAGCTGGATTCACGCGGACCGGTGTTTTATAGGCAGGTGCGAGTGGGGTATAAGAACAGGGACTTCCGGATCTTTAAGTTCCGCTCGATGAGGGTGGGGGCTGACAAGGGTTCGTTGGTGACTATCGGAGGAAGGGATCCGCGCGTGACTCGCTCGGGATACTTCATCCGGAAGTATAAGCTTGACGAACTGCCGCAGTTGATTAATGTGTTCATCGGGGACATGAGTCTTGTGGGACCACGGCCGGAGGTGAGGCATTATGTGGACTACTGGACTCCCGAACAGATGCACATGTTGGATGTGCGTCCGGGAATCACAGACCCTGCTTCTATCAAGTTCCGTAATGAGAATGAGTTGATGGAGAAGGCGGAGAATCCTGAGGATTACTACATCAACGTTATTATGCAGGAGAAGATAAAGCTATACTTGGAGTATGTGGAGAATGCTTCGTTCTTCTATGATATTAGAATGCTGGTTTGATGGGAACACAGGATTTATCTATGAGCATCGTCCCGTGGTACGTTACAGAGGCTTTGTGAAACTGGTATATGACGGTGATTTAGTGTATATCATGAACATACACCAGGAGCGTTTCATTGCCTACCACAACTGGGAGATACGTGCCGATGACGGCATCTGCACCATCGGAAACAAACTCTATCTGAGGAGTGAGAAGGATGACAAGGCGTTGTGGATAAGGAAGCGCAGTGGTGACTTCCAGATGTTCGTGGTCAATGAGCCTATGATTGTTGAAGACCGTCGAAGGAAGCCTCTGATGTATGATTCACAGATGATGATTATCAACAAATACGGCAAGGAAGTAGAGCTGAAGCATATCAAGGGGGACTTTTTTTGATTTCACATTATTCTTATTATTCAAATATATAATTTATTATTTGGCTATATGAAAATAAATTGCTAACTTTGCAACTGTTTTTGTAAGTGAAAGACAATAGATATATGGGAAGAAGAATAAAAAGAAGTTGCTTGAAAATGGGAGTGATATTACTTGCCATCGTGACTGCGTGCGTCATTCTGTGTGTTAAGGCTTGCACGGGAAATGGCGATGAGGAACAGAAGGCAACAGAGAATATTGTGAAGGAAGGGGCTACGGTGGATACCGCTCTCGTTGGCAGACTGAAGGACTTCGCAGCCAAACCGCGGCCTGAAGGCAAGTTTGCCTTCCATGTATATGACATCACTGCAGACAAACCCGTTTATGGCTGCAACGACACATTGGCACTGCCTTCGGCATCATGTATGAAACTGCTGTCGGGCATTGCCGGACTGCGGCTCTTGGGCTGCAACTATCATTACTGGACTGCCATTTTCATGCGTGGAACAGTGACTGCCGACGGAACGCTCAACGGCGATATTGCTTTCCGCGCCGGACTTGACCCACAAATGATGGCTCCCGACCTTAATGACTTTGCCAAGGCTGCCAAGAAAAAGGGGATTAAGCGCATTAGCGGGAAACTGATTGTTGACCTTGCCATCACCGAACCGGTGAAGAGTGAGGAACATTGGTTTCCATGGGATTTGACATTCTCAAAATACGGATTGTTCTACAAGGGCAAGGAAAGAGTAATAAAAGCATTGAAGGCATCACTCAGGGGACAAGGGATCACCGTGAAGGACGAACAGATAGTGATGGCAGCAGTGCCCAAGGGTGCCAAGTGTCTGTATATAACACGCAGATATATCGACGATGTGGTCAAGAGAATGTGGAAGAACAGTTCTAACACCCAAGCTACAGCCATGCTCTATACCATTGGCAATAGGATTAATCCCAAAGGCAATCCTGTGACTACGGGTGTGGAATATCTGCGGAAGTTTATGGCAGACAGTCTGTCTCTGAGGCATCCCTCGCTCTGCATACACGACGGATGCGGACTATGCACTCACAACAGTCTATCGCCTCTTGCGCTCACCACCATCCTGCGTTATGGTTATCACGACAAGTCAATACGCGCATCGCTCAACCGCAACCTCTCCATAGCAGGTGTGGACGGCACATTGGTGCGCGAGATGGGAGGTGCAAAGCTACGCGGAAAGATTCGTGCCAAGACAGGCACCCTCTCCCACCCTTACGGCATCAGTTCGCTGGCTGGATTCTGCGAAGGAGCCAACGGGCACACCCTTGCCTTCGCCATCATGGACAGCGAGATGTCGGTGCTCGACGCACGAGTGCTGCAGCGCAAGCTATGCGAGGCAATGGTGAAATAAAATTAAGTCCTGACGACTCACGTCGTCAGGACTTAACGAACAAAAAATACTTTTGCTCCACTAAAACATTGTGTAAATAATGTTATCTCACTGATTGGAATTTTCCCTGTCAATGGCTATGATACGAGCCTTGACAGATGCAAACTCAGCCTTGAGTTTCTCAACCTTGCGGTTCATGTCGTCGATGAGTTTATTACCCTTTTTGCTGCTCACACTGAGGAAACCGATGTTGTTCTCATAGGTCTGGATCTCACTCTTGAGCGAGTCGTACTGACGCTGAAGGCGAAGACGCTCGTCTAACGGACTATCACTTCGGCGTTTGCCACTCTGACGACGTGCCTTGCCCGGCAAGATTCCAAATTTCACGTGCAGGCTGTCGATAGCCTTGTGGAACTCATCGTAGAGATTGTCTTTCTCCTTAAAAGGCACATGACCCACGGACTTGTATTCCTCGGCCAGCTCCTGTAATGAATTATTGGCGACATCGGCATCTTCTGTATCCACAAGAGCCTGCAATTTTGCGATAATCTCACGCTTGCGGGTGAGGTTGACATGTTCCTCATTGCGCTGGCCCGATGTTGCGGCATTGCGTGCCTCAAAGAAATGATTGCATGCGGCAAGGAAGTCCTCCCACAACTGGTCGCCAAGCTTCTTTGGCACCATACCGATAGTCTTCCATTCCTTCTGTAAGGCAATAAACTTGTCGGAGGTAGATTTCCAGTCTGTACTGTCCTGCATGGCACGGGCTTTCTCCACAAGTGCGCGCTTCTTCTCGGCATTCACCTTAAAGGTATCCTTGAGTCCACGGAAATATTGCGCCTTACGCCCGAAGAAATCGTCGCAGGCAGCACGGAAACGCTCGAATATCTTGACGTTCATCTTCTGCGGAGCAAAACCGATGGTCTTCCATTCAGCCTGTATATCCATTATCTGCTGTGTATGGCGTTCCCAATCGCCCGAGCCCTTGTTTTCCTCGGCTGTGATGGCCTCAACCTTCTCGCATAGGGCTGTCTTGCGCACAAGATTGTCTTCCTCCTTGGCGCGCAAGTCGTCGAAGTGCTGCTGATGGCGCTTATTGATTACAGTGCTTGCAGCCTTAAACCTAACCCACATCTGCTCACGCAGTTCCTTAGCCACTGGCCCCGTCTCGCGGTATTCCTGATGCAACTTCTGCAACTGATGGAATGCACTGATGACATCCGTCTCCTCTGCCAGTTTCTCAGCAGCCTCGCACAAGTGGGTCTTTATCTCAAGATTCTTCTTGAAATCATATTCGCGGGCCTCGATATTCAGCTTGAACATATCGTAGAACTGCTCGACATACAACTGATAGTTGCGCCACAGTTCGTTGGCCTTTGATGCCGGCACACTCTTTATCTCCTTCCACTCCTGCTGCAGAGCCTTGAATTCGGGATACGACTTGCCGGCATCCTCGGGCGAGGTGACCATCAGCTTGATCTTGTCGATTATCTCGAGCTTCCGCTGAAGATTGCGCTCCTTCTCTTCCTCCAACTCCTGCATGAGTTTGGCACGTTTCTCCTTGATGATTCCCATCTCGGCCTTGAATGCCTCCTCAAGCTCATCGGGGAGAATCTGGAAGCTGTCGGGATTGCCTCCTCCATCAATAAATTCCTTGTAACTTTGCTCACGCTCTGCAATATGCAATTTGTAGAACGCAGTCTTGAGATAATCCACCTCATCCTTGTCAGGAACGGTCTCACCATGCGCCAATTCGCGCACACAATCGAGCACCTCACGCTTTGACGTGTAGGTAGGAAATACGGTCTTGCCCACTTCAAGGGCATTGTTTTCAGAGTCCACCATTAAAACTTATTTTAGTTAATGATTCAGTTATATAAATCGAATTTGCTACAAAATTAGTAAAAATAATCGAAACGGCATAAAAATATTAAGTTTTTTTGTAAATTTTTTGGCTAAATAAGCCTTTTATGGCGGAAAATCCACCAAAACAGACCTGAAACTGCTACTGAAATGACCAATGCAGTGACAAATCCGTAGGGGCTTGCCTCCATGCCGTTGACGAGGTTCATACCGAAGAGACTGGCTATGAGCGTGGGGAACATCATGAGAATGGACACCGATGTGAGTGTACGCATGACGGTGTTCATATTGTTGTTGATGATGCTCGAATATGTGTCCATCGTGCTTTCGAGGATGTTCGAATAGATATTGGTGGTTTCGCGCGCCTGAGACATCTCGATATTGACATCCTCGATGAGGTCGGCATCGAGTTCGTCAATCTGAAGTTTAAACTTGAGTTTCGAGAGCAGCGTCTCGTTACCACGAATGGATGTGATGAAATACGTGAGCGAGTCCTGCAGACGGCTGAGTCCAATGAGCGACTCGTTGTTCACCTCGCGGTCGAGATTGCGCTTGGCTTTCTCGATGAGCCCGTTGATCTGCTTGAGTCGTTTCAGATACCATACTGCCGACGAGAGGAACAGGCGGAATGTCATATCGACATAGTCGGTGAAGCCCTCGCCACGCTTCTGTTGGAAGCTGACGAAGTCAATCATCATGTTGGTCTCGTAGTAGCAGACGGTGACTGTGACGTCGCGCTTGTGTATGATACCCAACGGCACGGTGGTGTATGGCGTGCGCGAGCGTATCTCCTTGACATAGGGAATACGCAAGATGATGAGCATCCAACCATCATCGTACTCATAGCGGGCGCGCTCGTCGGTATCGCTGATGTCGGGCATGAAATAGTCGGGTATCTTAAACTCGTTTTCGAGGTAGAGCTGATCTTCCTCGGTAGGGCACGTCACCTGTATCCAGCAGTTGGGCTGCCATTCATTGATGGTTGTGAGACCACCAGTGTAGTTCCAGAATGTTTTCATTGTTCCAATCCGTTTTACGTAAATTTCGACAAAATGTTTAATGGGCAAGAGGATTGGCGCCTTGCCTCATCCTCACGCCTAATTGTTGAAGTTTTCCGCGTGATAATCGTCCATAATATTACTTTTTTATTGTTTACGGGTGCAAAGGTAATACAAATAATTAAGAATTAAGAATTAAGAATTAAAAAATGTCATTACGTAACAATTTTTTAACATTTTCAACTAATTCTTAATTCTTAATTCTTAATTCTTAATTCTCCAGCGCAGCTGTCAGCAAGCGCCAGAACGGTTCTACCGAAGAGGCCAGGGCACGCTCGCTTGTAGAGTGAGGCGAACGGATATCGGGACCCATCGACACAACGTCGAGGTTGGGATACTTGCCGAGGATGATTGAGCACTCAAGACCGGCATGGTCTATCTGAACGATACCGTCCTCGCCGTTCTGCTCCTTGTATATACGCATAAGCTTGGCGAGAAGAGGACTGTCGGGATTGGGATCCCAGCCACCGTAGCTTCCAGAAGTCTCAACCTTCATGCCAGCCATTGAGAAGCAACTGGATATCATCGTGGTGACATAGTCCTTCATGTCCTCACGCGCACTGCGCGGAAGCAGTTTGATGAGCGTCTTGCCACCTTCGATGTCGATGATGGCGAGGTTGCTCGATGTCTCTACTACATCGGGATAGGCGGGGATCATGCGGATGACACCATCATGAACGGCATAGATAGCATCCACGAGATTGTCCTGAATCTCTACAGGCACTTGCATCTTCGGTGTCTCTACGTCTTCGGCAAAGAACTCAATGCCGTTCTCAATACCCTTGTATTCGTCGATGAATGTATCGCGCCAGTCGTCCACCATCTCCTTGAGAGCCTCCACGTTCTCCTTAGGCAATGTGAGAACCACCTCAGCCTTATAAGGAATGGCATTGCGCATGTTGCCGCCATGCCATGTGGTGAGACGTGCCTCACACTCTGCAATGGCCTCACGCACGAAACGCACCATCAGTTTGTTGGCATTGGCGCGGCCCACGTGAATCTCCAAACCTGAATGACCGCCACGCAGTCCCTTGAGAGTCACTTTCACTGCTGCATCACCAGCCTCGGTCTCCACCTCCTTATAGTCGAGGGTGGCAGTGACATTGATACCGCCGGCACTACCGATAACAAACTTGCCCCAATGCTCAGAGTCGAGGTTGATGAGAATGTCGCCATGGAGTTCACCTTCGGGCAGGTCGTTTGCTCCATACATACCGGTTTCCTCGTCAGCGGTGATAAGACCTTCCACTGGACCGTGCTTGAGTGTCTTGTCTTCCATAACTGCCATGATGGCAGCCACACCCAGACCGTTGTCAGCACCGAGGGTAGTACCCTTGGCTCTTACCCATCCTTCCTCGTCGATATAGGTCTGAATTGGGTCGGTCTCGAAGTTATGATTACTGTCGGGAGCCTTCTGCGGCACCATGTCCATGTGTGCCTGGAGGATGACACCTGGCTTGTTTTCCATACCTTCGGATGCTGGCTTACGCATCACGATATTATTTGCAGGGTCCTTAAATGCCTCAACTCCCACGCTTGCGGCGAAGTCAAGAAGGAACTGCTGTACTTTCTCAAGATGTCCTGACGGACGGGGCACCTGTGTCAGTGCGTCGAAATGGCGCCAGATACATTCCGGCTTTAGATTTTTAATTTCCATAGGTTATTAATATTTTAATTCTTAATTTAAGTTTCATATTTTATGGAGTTAACTTTCACTTCTTTCACCGAAAGAAATGACACCACCACCCAAGCATAAACGCCCATGAGTATCACAAGCATTGTCTGCACGGTATGTACGATGAGTACGAAGTAAAGTGCATTCTGGTCGGTCACGCCATATAATATGAGCATCGTCTTTACGGCGAAATGCCATGGACCGGCACCGTTGGGAGTTGGCACCAATACCGCTATACTACCCACCACAAAGGTCACCATAGCACAACCTAAGCCTAAGTGCGACGTAAAATCGAAGCAAAAGAACGTCAGGTAGTAATGAAGGAAATAGCTCGCCCATATACCGAAGGTGAAGAATATGAACATCGGCACGTTCTTCACGTTCTTCAGCGATATCACTCCCTGCCATATTCCGCCCAAGGTGGCTTTCACCTTATTATATATAGACAGCTTCTTGAGCAGGAAATGAAGCAGCACAAGGGCAGACAGTCCGCAAACGGCAGTGACAAAATAGCCCATCAGCGAAAAACGGCTCAGCACCGATTCCACGCTTGTTCCAGTGCGGTCGAAGAACACGTTGAATATGTTCAAATGCAACAATAACGTCAAGCCGGAAAAGCCAGCCACAACCAATGAGTCGATGGCACGCTCGGTGACTACCGTTCCCAATGCCTTGGAAAACGACACACCGTCATAGCGTTTAAGCACTCCGCATCGTGTGAACTCCCCCACTCTCGGCACCAGGAGACTCGCAGCATAGGAGATGAATATGGAATAGACGCTGACAGAATTTCTCGGTTTCTCGCCTATCGGCTCCAGTGTTTGGCGCCATCGCCATCCACGGAAAGCCTGTGCCAGAATGCCGAATGGAAACGACAGCAGCATCCACGTCCAGTTCATCTCATTAAACAAGACATGACTAATGCTACCGAAATCGAAATCCCGATACATCCAATACAATATTGCGCCTCCCAACACCAGCGGCAATATCACCTTAACTATAATGCTCGACAGCCTCAATCCTAATTCTTAATTTTTAATTCTTAATTCTCAAAGTAGTAAAGGAACAAGGCATGTCCCTCAAGCGCAGGTTTGCGCTGGTCCTTGATCTCGATGCGGAACTTGATTTCGACCTTCACTGTGCCACGCAGGTTGGCTATCGAGGCGAGGTCGGCAACGAGGCGGATTGACTCTCCCGACTTAACAGCCTGTCCAAACTTCATCTTGTCCATACCGTAGTTTACCATCATCTTGAGATTGTTCACCTCGATAATCTGGTTCCACAGATAGGGAAGCATCGAGAGGGTGAGATAACCGTGGGCAATGGTAGTCTTGAAAGGACTCTCCACAGCTGCCTTCTCAGGATTGACGTGTATCCACTGGTGGTCGAGTGTAGCATCAGCAAACATGTTGATGCGCTCCTGCGACAGTTCTACATAGTCTGAAACACCAAGATTCTTGCCGAGCATGGCGGCAAACTCTTCATAATTGTTGATTACTAACTTGCTCATTTCTTATTCCAATTTTTTATTCTTTTGCTTGCAAAAGTACAAAAAATATTGCGAATACGAAAATTTTCGCCATTTATTTTGGTATTTCAACATCTTTTATTACCTTTGCATACCATATTATGGCATTTTATTACATTTTTTAATCAATACAAACATTTTGTATGAGAAAATTAATCTTACTGCTGTGCCTGACTTTGAGCTTCTCAGCACAAGCACAAAACAAGAAGAAGCCTGCGTCAACTAAGCAGAAATCTTCCGTAACAAAAAAGAAGTCTGCGGAGGTGAAGCCCCTAGGTAAGGAGGTGATGCTCGAGACAACAGCGGGAAATATTCGTCTTAAACTATACGACGAGACACCGCTCCATCGCGACAACTTCCTGAAGTTAGTGAATCTGCATGTATATGACTCGCTGCTGTTCCACCGCGTAATCAAGGATTTCATGATTCAGTGTGGCGACCCCAAGAGCAAGGATGCCGCCCCTGGAGTGTTTCTTGGCGAAGGCGACCTCGACTGGACTGTGGAGCAGGAACTGCGCCTGCCGCAAATTTTCCACCGCCGTGGTGTGTTGGCTGCCGCCCGCGAACCTGACGACGCCAATCCATACCGCGAGTCAAGTGCCTGCCACTTCTACTTAGCATGGGGAAAGAAGTTCACCGACGAGGAACTCGACAAGATGCAGCAACGTCTTGACACCCTCTATGGTTACCGCGTGAAACTGACTCCAGAGATGCGAACGGCATACAAGACCGTAGGCGGCATACCTCATCTCGACGGAGGTTACACTGTCTTCGGAGAAATCGTCGAAGGACTGGATGTTCTGGATAAAATACAACAGACCGCAACCGATGACAACGACAGGCCTATAGATGACCAGCGAATACTGAAGGCGTACGTAATTAAGAATTAGGAATTAAGAATTAAGAATTAGGAATTAGGAATTAAGAATGGCTGCGCGAACCGAATGCAGAGCCGAGCTTGCTCGAGCTATGCTGAGGTGAAGCCAGCCATCGACGAAGTCAATTAAGAATGAAAACACGGAGACACAGAGATACAGAGAAAATACTCTGTGCCTCTGTGTTAAAAATTTAACTCAGCAGCCACGAGGTTGGTCAAATCGACGAACTCGGCTACGCTGAGCTGTTCGGGACGGCGGGTCATGACGTCCTGCTGATAGAAATCGGGAGAGACCTCACGACCGGCGAAAAGCTGCTTCAATGACACGCGCAACATCTTGCGGCGCTGATTGAACACCGTCTTCACCACTCGCTTGAAGAGCTGTTCGTCACAACCAAGGTCAGTGACCTCGTTGCGCGTCATTCTTATCACGGCACTCTTCACCTTTGGCGGCGGATTAAAAACATTCTCGTCAACGGTGAAGAGATATTCCACGTCATACCATGCCTGTATCAGCACACTCAATATTCCATATGCCTTGTTTCCCGGGGCTGACGCCATTCGCTGCGCCACCTCACGCTGAATCATACCCGTGCAACAGGGTATGAGGTCCTTGTTGTCGAGCATCTTAAAGAATATCTGCGAGGATATGTCATAGGGATAATTGCCGGTTAGCACAAACTGCTTGCCATCGAAAACCTTGGTCAGGTCCATCCTCAGGAAATCCTCACCTAATATATTCTCGCGCAAGCGCGGGAAATGCTCGTTGAGATACTCCACAGACTCGGTGTCTATCTCCACCACCTTCATAGGGCGAGGCTTTTCCATCAGATACTGAGTGAGCACACCCATACCGGGGCCCACTTCGAGCACAGGCATTTCGGGACATGCATCTACCGTGTCGGCGATGCGCTTTGCTATAGAGAGGTCAATCAGAAAATGCTGACCAAGATTTTTCTTCGGGCGAACCAGTTTCATTTTTTCTTTTTTAAAAAAGAAAGAGCGCAACCTTTTTGAAAGATTGCGCCCTTCGTTGTTGGGATACCCGGACTCGAACCAGGAAAGGCAGGACCAGAATCTGCAGTGTTACCATTACACCATATCCCAATTTGTTGTTGCAATCGTGTTGTTCCCTGATTGCGAGTGCAAAGGTACGGCGAAATTCTGGAATAACCAAATATTTTCCCAACTTTTTTCGTTTTTCACCTTATTTTTTTCGTGTTTTATGACAAAAGTGCCTATTATTTCTTCTTGTATATCATTTTTACAGGTTTGTAGCACACATTGTCATACTTTTCGAGTATAGTTCCGTTATCAGTGTCCATCACCCATACACTTCCGTTTTTGCCAGACTTCGACGGCTCATAGAACGATATGTATGTCTTGCGGTGGTCGGCACTCATCTCGAATCCCGTGATTACAGCCTCGTCGGTACCTACCGTTTGCAGCTCCTCGGCAGCAGTGAGCAGTTGGGATGTGGTGTAATTCCATTTCCTCACCTTGTTGCCGTCGGCAAAGAGCAACGAGTAGTATGTCATGTTGGCTATCGCGGGTGTTGTGGGTTGCAGCGGCGACACGCCTATGCAGGCTATCTTCGTTCCGCCATTGTCGGCAAGCACAGTCTCAGCAGTGTCGAAGTTATACTTCCAAAGGGATGTGGAAAGCACCACCTTCTGCACCAACTGTCCGTTGTTCACGATGACAAGAATCTGCGGGTCGTTTGTTGCCGCCTGCTCTGCGGTCATCCTCACGTAGGTCATGTTGCAGAATGTCCTTCCGTCGAAATAGTTGTCTGTGCCAGTGCAGTTGTCACGGGTCTGATGATAGTTCTTGCTACAGAAATAAGGTCCGTAGCCATTGTATATCTGCGCCAATGCCCCGATTTCCTTGTCCCACACCAACAGTTCGTAGTTCCATCCAGTACCGTTGTCCCTCACCACCATGCTCTGCTCGTAAGTGTATTTCAGTTTTGTAGGAGGCACGAGTGCGCCCTCAGTCGTTGAGAACTCGTACATCTTGCCATTCTCGCACAACACGGGATAAGCCACTCCCGAGGCATCCATCGACGGTATGCCAAGGATTGTAGGCTTGAAATCGGGATATTCCGTCACCGGCAGCATATTCTCCACCACCATCGTCTTCTCATTTATATAATATAAGGTGGGAACATCCGTTGCTGTGCCTGCACCCTGGCATGCGATAATCAGGCTACCCGCACTCTGCACGATGTCGGCAGGATGCGATGCGAAAGTGATGTCGTCGTTATTCTTCGACAGGCAGTCGTAGTCATAGAAAGTAGCCGTCTCGCCATCGAGAGGAGTCTGCATAAAGGACAGCATTGGACGCCCCGCAGCGTCCTCGCTGATTATCGTGATACCTTCCTCGTATGGGGAGTTGACATTCAGTTTAAAGGGAAAGAATGTCTTTCCGTCCTCGTTTTCGAGGATGAGTCGGCAGTTCCAGCTGCCCAACTCCTTGCCTGTGAAGTTGAGCGTCGCATCCGTGCTATACACTTTCTGGTCAATCTCCCAAGTGGTTTTCACGTCCTTCTGACCATTGGTCTGCGAGTACTTGGGTGTTATGACGAGAGTCTCGTTCTTATTGATGTTATACACATCCTTAACAGAGCCCTCGTCAATGATGATTTCCGTCAAAGGCCGGTCGCCCAATGTAGTGTCGTCGCTGAAACAGGACGTGAGAGTCAGGACGGACATAAACATTATCAACTGATTTATTTTCTTTTTCATTGTTTTCTATTTTATAATTCTTAACTCTTAATTCTTAATTTTTAATTCTTAATTCTTAAATTAATACGGGCTTGGGAAGTCAAAAGGGAAATCCGGATATGCCTCAAGAATTATGTCGCGGTTGGCGGGGGCGTTGAAGAAGTCATACATCGGCTCATAGATGTATTTCTTGAATATCGTGCTATACACGTATGGATCGCCATACGGGATATGCTCGAGATTCTCACCGTAAGCCTCCACCATCTTCTTGTAGGTTTCAGGCAGGATGTCGGCTATGGCATGGAAATACTCCACCATCTTGATAAACTTATACGGATGCCACACACCCAATTTCGATTGGTCCCACACCTTGTCACCATGGGCACTCAACCATTCGGGCTGCTCGATGGCATTGTCGAAGGTGAGCGTGCGACACTGGCTTGCCGAGTCTAGAGTGGGCTTGAAATTCTCGTTTTCCTCTAATATCAGTTGCAGCACATATTTAGTGTAACCTGTTGCATACGTGCCTTCCAGTCCGTCGCGCAGGATCTCCACCGGGATATAACCGTTGATGGAGTCGGGCTGCACCACTGCCTCGCCGATATTATACTGCACACCCGCCTTGGCTGTGGTCTTTGTCAGGTCGATGGCAAACTTCACGGTCCTTGGCTCCTTGCTTGTGGGACCCATAATCCTGAACGGCACCTTATACAGATACGTCTTCACCTCGATAGGAGTAACGCTGAACGAATAGGTCAGCGTGTCCTTGGTGAAATAGACACCATTGTTGGCGGTGTCGAACGTCATATAGTCAGTCTCGCTGCACGACATCATCGCCACTGCCGCAAGGGCGGTTATTGCTATTGTCTTAATCTTTTTCATGTCTAAATCCATTAATTTCTGTTCTCATATTCCGAATCAGGTATCGGCACGACGTATATGCCGTCCTCGGGGCGATAAGTCACACTGTTGTCATACGATGGGATGCTGAGGTTCTGTCTCTTCATGTTGAAGAAGGTCTGTCCCTCGCCTATCATTTCCTTGTATCTCTCGGTGTTGATAACCTCCTGGGTGAGTGTCTCCTCCCCTGCCCCGCTCAGGGCATCCAATCCACGGTTTGTCACCACGGCATTGAAGTAATCGAGAGCCTTCTGATAATCCCTATCAAGCAGACATTCCGCCGCGATATAGTACATCTCGGGCAGGCGAATCATGTTGATGCCCTGTATCAGGTCTGTAGGACGTGCCGATGCATTGTTCTGCAGGTCATATATGTCGGTGAACTTGCTCAGCCTATACTTGGCCGTTCCTCCCAAATCCACCGACGTGAAATATGCCGTGGTGCGGAAGTCAAGACCGCTCACTCCCTTCTCATACATCTCCATAAAGTCGCCACGCAGGTCGAGCGACGAATAAGAAACCGTCTGCTGTAGCTTTGCGCTCACCTGAGTGTAGAATCCTGAGAAATACACCCCAAAGAGGCATTCCTTCTTCGACAGTACTCCAGCCACGTCGTTTATCACCTCCGTCTTGGTCTTCAACTGTCTTCCGCTCTGTGCTATCACCTTTTCGGCATATTCCAATGCCTTGTCCTTGTCGCCTTTGGTGAGATACACCCTTGCCATCAGTGCCCTTACGGCATGCAGGTTGAGATGAATCTGGCGGTCGCTCATGAAAGAAGTCGTGTTCTCATATTCCCCCTCATCGGCGAGCAGTAGCTCAGCCTCCTGCAGGTCAGCAAGCACATGGTTGTAGTTTTCCGCCAATGTCTCGAAGTCGGGAGTCTTCAGCGAGAACTCCGTGGCATACGGAATACCCTTTGCATTGGGGTTCACCGTAATCTGTTCGGCAAAGAGCCTCATCAGGTCGAAGTGCATCATTGCCCTTAGAGCCAAAGCCTCACCTTTATATATATTGGTGGGATAGGCAGTCGCCCCTTCAACAAGAGGAGCGTTCAGCACACTGTTCACATTGGATATGTTGTTATACATATCGTTCCACACCATCGCGAAGACGTTCTTCACTGAGGTGTTGTTGTAGTCATACTGTCCCAATGCCGTCACTCCCGTATTGCCATAGCAGTAGAGAGTCTGCGACATTATCTCAAGCGAGGAGAAATACATCTCCTGACCGTAAAGCGTAGTATTGCGCAGTTTGGCATACACACCATAGAGGGCATCCTCCACTCCCTCGTTGGTGGCAAGCATCTCGTCGCGCTTAACCTGTCCGTCGGGCGTGATGTCTAGGTATCCCTCGCATGATGTGGCGGCAATGCCAATGCCGACAGCCATCACGGTCTTTATTATTAAATGTCTATAGTTCATATCTAATTCCTAATTCCTAATTCCTACTTACAGTGTAACGTTCACATAAAACTCAAATCCCTGGCTATACAGATAATCCGTGCCTCGTTCAATCTTCACCGTCGAGAGTCTGAGGATATCCGTGAAGTTCACACCGCAGCGCAGGTTGCGCACATAGATGCGGCGGCAGAGCTGGTCGCTGAACTCATAGCTGATGTTGAGCGTGCCAAGCGTCAGGGTGTTCTCCTTCTCGGCGAAACGGTCAGTCTGTTCGGGTCTCGAACTGTCGGCGATGTTCTTATACAGGGCTATGTCGCCCGGTTGCTTCCATCTGTCGTCAAACACACGCTGGTCGGCATTGTACTTCGGGTTGCTTCCCTCCACCTTGCTTACTCGCGTGGTGTTGTATATCCATGCCCCGAGGCGCATATTGAACAGGGCATACACACTGAATCCCTTCCAATAGATATTGGTGTTCACCGTTCCCGTATATCTTGGTTCGGTGTCACCTATGAGAACCTTGTCAGCGGGGTCATACTCAAAGGTAAACTCGCCGTTGCGCTTGATGTATATCTCGCGTCCGGTAGCAGGGTCGATACCTGCTGAGCGCACTAATTTGAGTGCCGTGGTGCTCTCGCCTTCTGCATATTGCGGCAGCGGCACGAGTGTGGTGCCGGAGTTCTGCTCGTTCTTGTTGTTTATCTCCTCCAAGGCCTTGTTTATCTTCGTAATCTTGTTGCGGTTGATATATCCCGTGGTTCCCAACTTCCAGTAGA
>CALZYS010000050.1 GCA_945830345.1 uncultured Prevotella sp. | reverse complement strand
AAGGGCAACACCAAGCCTGCCTCACTACGAGCCGTGATTACCGATGGTACATATTATCAGGACCCAATTCCTGCCGGCACCGAGTATAAAAACGTAGTGGCAGTGGCAGAGGACAACACCAATCTCACCGCCACCGACGGCGAGTGGAAGTATGTCACTATCCCCTTCAACTATTTAAGCTATAATGAAAACGAAGCCGAGGCAAAGGCAATCCTCGTCACCATCTCCACATGTGCTGAGCCGGGCGGCGGTTCAATTGACACCGAAGACGTTGACGAACTCTATATAGACGAAGTGACACTCAATTATCCCATTGAGCCAGTAGGAATGACAATCTTCGACACTGAGGTCAAGGGTTTCTCAGCCGATACATACGAGTATGACCTCACCGTGAACCAGGTGCCCATGGCTGACGACATTGACTTCGACTTCGATGGATTTTGTATTAACGGAATAATGACATATTATGATGAGCAAGCCAAGAAACTCTACGTCAATCTCTACAATGAGGAACTCACGGAATGTAGAACCTACACCTTCAACGTCACCATCGACACTGCCGTGAAGGGCATCACCGCCACAGGCAACCGCACCGTGCTCGGCCGCTACAACGCCAATGGTCAGAAGGTGGGCAGCAATGCCAAGGGGCTTGTCATCACAAGATATAGCGACGGCACTGCCGTGAAGAGCATGAAATAAACATATTAACATACTCAAATCTCGCAAGTAGTAAAAAGGAGACAGATGGAGATAAAAGGAGATAAATGACGTATGTTTAAGTATAGATAAAAGAGAGGAGGCCGGACGAATTGTCCAGCCTCCTCTCCTTTTTTATATAGTGGTTTGATTATTTCAGCCAATCTAAGCCACTGCGCAGCTCACTCCAAGTGCGGTCCCGACAGCCGCCAATATTGCAGAGGCAAGATTCCATAGAAACTTAATAAGCCTCGATTTGTTCTCCTTAGTCATAACTTTAATCCTTTAATTTTTAATTTTTAATTTCCGAAGGACTCATAATCTGTGCCAATCTGTGGACAAAAAAACTCCGTGTCAATCCGTGACAATCCGTGCCTAAATCAATCACTCAAACACTTGATCTTCGTCCGGATCAGTGCCGTCCGAGCCGCCGCCCTGGTCAGTGCCCGAGCCACCACCCTCATCGGGTGTCTCACCCGTCGAATCTCCACCTCCCTCTGGAGTGTTGTCAGGCGAGGTGATATCAACAACACCCTGATTGGCCTTGATGGCCTTGAGCACGGCAGCCTGAACCGAGCGGCTTGCCACGAGATTGAACTCGGCATCGTTGGTGAGGGTCTTGAACTCCTTGCCGGGATCCCAAACCACGGTCACACCCGTGATGTTCTGAGCCGTGAACTTGTCGGCCGACTCGGCTCCGGTGGAACTGATCATCACCGAGAAATCGCCAAGGTCGCCAAGTCGGATTTTCTTGCCCTCGAGCAACTGCTCGCGCATGCAATCCACAGCCATATAGAGAATGGCACTGATGTCGGCACGCGAATAGACGCAACCGTGGGTGGAGATGTGCTTGGCAAACTTCTCGATGTTCATCACCTCCGAATACTGTGCCACGGCAAATGCCTTCTGCACCTCGGAAGCCACGAGGTCGAGGTCGGCCTGCTTGGGAGTCTCGCCCTTTGCCTTAGCCTCGTTGATGCGCTTCTTGGCCTGATTGATCTCGAAGAGGTTGGTGTTCACACCTCGCATTGCAATAGAAAAATTAATCATGGATAAATAGATTTTGGTTAATAATGTCCCTGCCCTTTTTTTGGTCTTAACTTAAGGCTCGGCTTGGTCTTAACTTACGACTGGCGCCCGTCGCTACTTAAGCCTCGCTCGCCCCCGGGTTGTGAGTCCTGAAAATTGCAGGCAGACTTGATTTTCAAATCCGGTGCAAAGATACAACTTTTTCACCACATGGCAATCACTTGTCCCCCACGTCGCGCCCCTCCTGTCCCACCTCTTTTGCCCGAGCCACGGCGAGAGAGTCCAAAGGGTGATTATGTGGATGTTAAAATGTTAATATGTTAATCGTCCAATCCAATAACCGCCACCTGTAGCGTCTCACCTCGTGTAAGACCTTACATGATATTTTTTAGTATTTATTACTTCTTAGATAGTTTAATATATAAAGTTTATTATATAAATAAGAACGTGCGCGCGCGATTCCTCCTCAGACATTCACCTCCCCACTCTCAAGACCACTCCCCCTGCTAAAGGCTATGGCGGAGGCCGCAGATTAACAAATTAACATTTTAACTAATATAACAGCATGCGCGGATTCAACTAGCAAGTCTAATCAAGTCGCATTTATGGTAAATAGATGTTAATTCTTAGTCTCAAATATGCATATTTTTTATCTATCATTCTTATTTGTCGGCAGTTTTTAATATATTTGCACCGTATTTCAAACATTTTACTTGATATGTCAAATTTGAATCGAATAAAAGTTGTGCTTGTAGAAAAGCAAAAAACTGGTAAGTGGTTAGCTGAACAGTTAGGAAAATCTAATTGTACGGTTAGTAAATGGTGTAGTAATACCATACAGCCAGATATAAGAACTTTTCATGAAATAGCTAATTTGCTTAATATTGACGTAAAAGACCTTCTTGTGAGTAACATAACAAAATAGTGAGTGTAATGAAATCATTTGCAGATTATAAAAAAGATGCTCCAAATCAAATAACAATGGCTAACGGGGCATTCTATCCAGACATATTGGCACAAGCGTGTGAACTATATAAACCAGTGCTTGTGTATTTTGGACAATTAATTAGAATCTCTCCCTCCTCAGAACATCTGCTTAAAGAGATTACTAAATTGACTCAGACATGGATGAGGATTCAACTCCTCAGGGTATTCCGCAAGTATGTTTCCCCAGACACTTCTGTGGAAATGCTAAAATCCAAGAATAATATTCCTATGGTATGCAAAACTTTTGGAAAGGACTTTCGTGCAATCAACCTTGTGCAAAAGAAGTTCAATGAGCGTCCTTTGCCGGATGAAGCTCTATGCGCAATTTTATGGGAATATAAGGATAGAGGTCAAAAAGGGTATTCTCTTACTGAGAGTTTTTTTGAGATGTTTCAATCGAAGTTTCCCTCCTATTCTATTGAAGGTCCCAAAAGAGCAGGCGCAGATGTTCAACTATCCAGTGTCTTCGTCGATTATCCCAATCCATCACGACCTGTAGATTTTGTCATTAGAGATGAGCATAAGAATGTTCTTGCCATCGGTCTTGCCCGATATGATAGCGATAGAGGTGGTGCACAAGAAGACGACAGGACTGGAGGATATAATAATTGTGCCAAAGAAATATTGTCTTATACTACAAAGCATAATCTGAAGACCAAAGTCATATTTCTCAATGACGGACCAGGACTTCTGTTAGGCTCTATGTGGGATGATTATGCCAAGTTAGAGAAATTAGACAATAGAATCATGGTATTAACCCTTAGGATGGTTAATGAGAGACTTACAAAAAAATGGTTCAACGAATAATTAGGTAATATGGCCGTTCGCATAACATCAAATATCAGTTCTTCTCCATCTTTACGTTCACTTGTTCCCAAAAATGAGATAAGTTTCCGTCCTGTCAATCAATATGATGGCACGGCAATAAAGAGGTTGTATCACGCAGACAATCTTGATGTGCTTAATTATCTTATAAAAGACAGTAAAGTTTGTGGAAAAGTTGATTTAATATATATTGACCCTCCTTATAATACAGGAGGGGCATTTGAGACTCGTGATTTTATACACGCATATGATGATAAATATTCTACAGACGAGTATATTCGTTTTATGCAAGTCAGGCTCAAACTATTGCACACCCTTTTATCTGCGGAAGGCTCAATATATGTTCACTTAGATAGTAACATGGTTTTCCATGTTAAAATATTAATGGATGATATATTCGGTGTAAAAAATTTCCGTGGCATGATAACCAGAAAGAAATGCAAGTCGAAGAATTTTACACGAAAGACATATGGCAATATTTCTGATTACATTTTGTTTTACAGCAAATCCGATTCGCCTAAATGGAACAGGCCTTATGAAGAATGGGGTGACGAAAAAATACTAAAAGAATACCCTTTCATAGAAGAGGGAACTGGTAGAAGGCACAAAAGAGTGCCATGCCATGCTCCTGGTACGAGAAATGGTGCCACTGGAGGTGCTTGGCGTGGGCTTATGCCTCCAGAGGGAAAACACTGGCAATACACACCTGATAAGCTTGATGAAATGGATGCGAGAGGTGAAATTTATTGGTCTTCCAATGGCAACCCACGTAGAAAAGTATATTTAGACCAAAGTAAGGGCGTTCCTGTACAAGACATATGGTTAGATTATCTTGACATAAATAATCAAAATACATGCCAGACTGGATATCCAACAGAAAAAAATCTGGACATGCTAAAAAGAATCGTTGAAACATCGTCCAACCCTGGCGACTTGGTATTGGATTGTTTTGCTGGATCTGGAACAACATTAGTTGCAGCTGAAGAACTCGGAAGGCAATGGATTGGTGTTGATATCGGAGACGAGTCTATTCGGGTTATCCAAGATAGATTCATTAACGGTACCAAACCTTTAGGTGATTATGTATCAAAGAAGAAAAAAATGGACAAACCATCTTTATATTGTTCACCATCTTTATTTTTAGATGATGTTGACGATGTTAAGAAGGAGAGCAAAACAAGTAAGGTTTCTTACCAACTTTTCGAAGAAGAATAATAAGAGACATCTGAAACGGAATTAAGATGGAGTCCTCCGAAGAGAACTCTTCACCTCGGCATCTGCTGCACCACCTTGCCGTCGAGCTTCTTGCCGTTGGCATGCTTGGAGCGCTTCACGCCGTCGCGACCCCATGTGCCCCACTGCTTGAAGAAGAAGGAGACACGATGGCGCTTAGCAAGCTGGCGCAGATTGAGCACCCACGGCTCGAGCATGGGGCGGGCGTTGGGGCCGCTCTCGCCCCCGACGATCATCCACTGTATGCCAGTGAGGTCGAAGTCGCCAAGGTCTTCGAGCAGCGGTTCGCACGAGAGGAATCGCACCGTGGCATCCTCTATGCCCCTGAGGGCATCAATGCGCGACAGCACCTGGCGACATTCCACAGTCACTCCAAGCCATGCGTTGACGGGCACCTCGCGCGTGGAGAAGTATTCCGCCATGCGCTCGGCTCGCTTGGTGAGCAGCTGGTAGCGATGTTGCGGAGTGGCCTCTATCGTGTGCATCACCTTGTCGATAAACTCAAATGGCACATCGGGATGAAACAGGTCGCTCATTGAGCACACGAAGATGCTGCAGCCCTTTTTCCAGGCTAACGGTTCGTCAAGCGACTCGGGATGAAGTGTCGGCTCGAATCCCCTTGCATATTTCTTCAGTCCCATGGCGTGAAGGCGTCGTGCCATGGTCTCGGCATAACAATGTGCGCAGCCAGGCGACTGCTTGGTGCATCCCGTGACGGGGTTCCACGTGCGTTCGGTCCATTCTATCTTGGTTGTCCTCATAGTATCTTGTAAATTAATGTTATTTTTTTCTGATAATCAATGTCAAAGCGGTTCTTGTTGGATATTTCCTCTCGCGTCATGATGTCCATAACCGACAATTGGTTGTTATAGCGCATATCGCGCAATATGGCGTTTGCGTGCTTGGGCAGATAGCCATGCCTGACGGTGAAGTCGTAGATATCCTTGTTGGTGCGCTCTTGCTGGGCGAGATAGGATACAAGTGCCACCCTCAGTTGTTCGAGCAGTCCGGCTATTCGGTCGGCCTTGAATTGCTCCTCAAACAAGCCAGCCTGCTCGTCGGGCAGATGGAATCCGAATCCCCACTGGTCGATCATCTTCCACTTGATGTCGAGTATCTTCTCGTAGCCGAAGATATTCTTCGAGAAAAAGAAGAGAGCAAAGAGGTTGTGCTCGTTACGCTCGATGGGATAGGCCGTGGTGAAGAACTGCCCGCCACACGAGAATGCCTCGGCGAGATAATCCACATAATGCCCGATGTCGATGGTTTGGCCGGTACGCATAGGATGGCCCTCGGGGAAATAATCCGATATGAAATGCCTGAGGGGCAAGGAGCCTGGGGTTACATCCTTGCTGAAGGCATGCTTGGTGAACCGCTGCATGAAGGACACAGGCAGGAAGAGCAATATCTCGCTACTGCCCAATCTGAGCAGATATTCGAGAAACTCGCGCCTTATCTGCTTATATCCGTAGGGGTCGATGAAGAACACGTTGACTATGCCCTTTTTCGTTTTTCCACGATTGCCGAGTTGCCTCAGTATGGATGTGGCATCCATATTGGTGTATTCCACATTGCATGGAGGGGTGTCGGATTTAGGCAATGCCTCGATATACCCCCTCACATTCTCGATGCATCTGCGGTTGCGGTCGTTGAGATGCAAGTAGATGGGCTTGTCATATCCCGGTCTTTTGCGCCTTACGTTGCATATCGTCTCGTATGCCCTTATGGGCGAGCCTTTCTTGCCGTCGGCATATATCCCACGTCCACAGAAGAGGTCGTAGATGTGTATCTCGCGCGCAAAAGTGGCACACACGAGAATCATGAGTTTTATGTCGAGGTATTTCTGATAGAACAACACCTTGGCTTCGGAGTGTGGTTTCATCACGTCCTTGGCAGATATTTTCGCCTTATCCATTTGTCTTACTGTCGCTTGGTTATTATCTGTTGGGCTATCTTTACAGCAGTGGAGTTGTAGCTGGCGCACACGAAATGGAATATTGGTACATAGCGACTGTTGCGCATCACAAGAGGTTCGGGAGTGACGTAGGGAAAGAGCTCGCCTAAGCGCTCCACATACAGGTCGGCTATGCGTTTGATGGGATTATCCACCTTTTGATACCACACTCGTTCCTCGGCAAAGAGATCTATCTCGTTTTTCTCTTCATAAAACCATTTTCTTATCTCCTCTTTAGACATTCCGAAAAACGAGGACAATTTCTCGTGATGGATGAGCTGGGCTTGCTTGTCGAGCAGTCGATTGACTATCACTCCGCTCGGAATGAGTATCCACAAGTCGATACCCTTGCATGCTATCGACTCTATGGTTGCCCACTCCAAGTTCATGCCGAAGGGATCGAGCAGGGCGAGGGCTTTCAGTTGGGGCTTTTGTTTCAGGGCGTTGCCTAATTGGCGTGCTGCCATGTTAGCATCGCCAGGGCGGAACTGCATCAAACCCTTCACGGGGTATTGCCTCAGCCTGAGTTCGAGCCGCAGGCAGTTGTCTTCCTTGAGGTCGATGAAATAATAGAAATCGAATCCTCGCATCTTCTCCTCAAGTCTCACCACCCTTTCGGCAGCACCTTGATACACCTTCATCTCGTCGTCATCCACATTGCCCTCGAAGAGGTCGAGCGACTTGCGATGTTCATCCTCCAGCTCCTCGTTAGAGCGTGTGCCGCTTCCGGCAAACCCATCGAAATAGATGAGCTTCCAGTGGTATTTCTCACGATATACATTCATTATCGTGAGATATGCCTTGACATAGCTCTCGAAGGTGTCGAGCTTCTGCTCGGTCCACAATCCGCCCCAATTGTCTATATTCAATTTGTCAGAATTCTCCATTTCTCAATTTCTCTATATAATAGTTCAACATTTCCGCCAATCCCTCAGGAAAGACGGCCGACTCGATATTCCTCTCGATATTGCGCGCGAGATTGGCGTCGGCATCGGCAAATATGCATTTGGCGATGTCGAGCTTGGCTCCGCAGATGATGCCCTCGCTAACAAAATACCCCACGATGTTGAGCACAGTCTGACGGAAGTAATCCTCGCCAGGGCGCTTGGTGCACTGTTTGCGGGCGTCGATGAGCAGCGCCCACACCTGTTCCATCATGAGGCGATAGGGGCGCGAGGGATAGCTGCCAACGCCAAGGCATTTGCTGAAGAGCAAGGCCACGCGCTCTGAGGTGATTCGTCGGCCAAGGGAGTCATAATCGAGCATTTCGTCATTGAAGTCGAATCGGTCGGTTATCGCCTTAATGGCCTCCAACTTGCGACGTTCGCGTGCTTCTGCCGGCTCCACATTTCCCTCCTCCACCTCGGTCTTGGGTTTCTGTCCCTTGCCGTAATACTGGTTTATGGTGACATTCGCCCCTGGCAAGGGGAATGTGGCGCCATAGATGTCGCCCTGGAAAACATTGCAGTTCTCCATGTGGTTCTCATTGTATATTTTTACTTCATCCTTGTTGCTGCTCATAGTTCAATCGTTTTATCAATTCATCTACTTTCTGCTGAAATTCCTCTTGGGTCATGCCTATCGGCAATTGTGGGTTGTTCAGCATTCCTGTCATCTGGTTGCTGCCATAAGCATAATTATTATTAATGATGTTGCGTGGCTGCTCTTGCGCCATCATCTCTTCTTCCAACTGCCTAATCTTCATGCGCTCGTCATCGGTGGCTATTCCGTCCTTCATGTCGGACAGCATGCGGAACACCTGATCGACAAAGACATACTGCTTGCGGCCTTCTATCCATTTCAGAATGTTGTCGAGAGTGAAATAACGGTCAAGCGAACTGCCCTCGTATTTATTCTGCTCGGCTATCTGACATTGCTTTTGCAATACTTCCAATTCGGCAGACATGGCATCCTTATCCTGCGAAGCAAGAGTCAATGAGTCTAATAGTATGTCGATTACCGAGTCTTTGGCCATCAATTCAGATTGCAGTTTCTCGTTTTCAGCCCTCAGACTCTCTATCTCAGCCTTAAAGTCTGTGTTATCGTTTTGTTTCTCTAATTTCTCTAAGAGTTTTGTGAAATACGGGAAAAATTTATCGTCGTTTTTAACCTCTTCCATTATTCTTTCTTTAACCTCTTTATTATTGTCGGCAGCAGCCATAATGGCCACTGTGTTCTCGAAAAGAATATTTGGTGTGCCGCACGCAAGGTCACGATTTCCATCCTTCATCTCGTCATAGTAATATGAAGCGGCATTGAGCACCTTTGCAGGCAGCGGAATGAGATTGCGATAGCCTTTTTTCTCCCTTAGTTGCATCAATAGAGTGATAATCTCAGAGTAAATGCCACCCTGAGACTGATAATACGACAATGTGCGTATCATATATTCGTCAATGCTCCTTTTCTTTGCCATAAATAAAGCGTTTGTGATACGAAATGCAAAATTACAAAATATTTCGGTTACTGCCAAAGGATTTGCATCTTTTTTCCCACTTTTTTTGACTGCACCATTGACCGAGTCAATAACCGAAAAATATTTTCACTTGCAAAATTTATACTTCTTTCTGACAATCAGCAATATATGGAATAACTTGCAATATTGACTCAAATCGTACGAAAAAAAATGATTGAGCATTTGAGTCATCAATACCTTTGCAACGGATTCGAGAGACAACCATCCCTCTCGACATAAACAAAAAATGAAAAGAAAATATTTCTATCAATGTTTCATCACCACGCTCAAGCCTGAGAACCAAAAGTTGGTGGCTGAGCATCTGCGCCACTGGCCATTTGTGAAGATGTATTTCTATCTCAACGACAAGGCTATTGCGGTTGTGACCAACTTGGGCAAGTCGGCCGAATACCGGGGCAGACTGTCGATGTTTGAAGTGTCAAGGGTAATTATCGGGCAATGCCTGAAGCAGTATGATGTGGATATTAGCTGTTGGAGCAGAGTGGATCTGTCGCGCGTCAGCTACCAACCCGACCTCTTTTTGCGGCCCGACCGCGACATCACCCCCTTGTCGCACTTCATCAAGGAATTGGATTACAAACATTAAAAAAAAACGATTATGGAAAAAAAGACTTTTAATGCCACCAACTTGGTGTGCCAGTTTCAGACAACATCGGAGAGGCTCGACAACGACGGCTGCCTCAACGGAGTAATCTCACGCACTGACGACGGATTCAGATTTGAGGAGGCCGTGAAGGCGAAGAGCGTGAGGCGCAACCCTAAACTCTACGACGGCAAGTATTGCTCGCTCGTGCACCGGCAGGACGGCAAGTATCAGATTCACATGAAGACGATACAGGCCAGCAAGAGCCTCGACCGCAGCATGTTAGCTTTCGACGTGTATTCAGAGATACTAAATGCATTCAACGTGATTGACTAAAACATAAACAAATCATGAGTGAAGAAAAAGACATTTTCAAGGAGACTGCGGCAGTGCCTGCTGCCGTAGTCACAGAGGTGGACGAGGACAAAGACCTCGCGCCATTCAAGACAGCCGACTATGTGAAGCTGCCATTCAGGGAAGCTCTCTTCCCAAGTATCTTCCGCGAGAACCTCATCACTGCTCCAATGAAGCGCAAGGTGCCCATCATGCTCTCGCTGTTCTCGCCCCTCGGGGCTATCGACTGCCGCATCAGGATGGCCTATCCCTACGACCGCAAGAGGCGTCACGCATGCCATCTGCAGGTGGTGTTCGAGGGTCCGCCCAGCACGGGTAAGGGATGCTTTGCCGACGTGGTCGAGCAGATCATCACTCCCACACTTGAGACTCTCGACGAACAGCAGAGACGACAAGAACAGGAATACCGCGAGAAGAAGAACGCCCGCACACAGAACGAGAAAATCGGTGAGGCTCCGAAAACCACCATCCGATGTATTCCTGCATCCACATCAAAGACGGTCATCGTGAAACGTGCCGACTACTATAAGCGTATCTTGGGCGACTATCTCACATTCTGGATGTGGGCAGAGGAGTTGGCACAGGTGAACGATGCGGGCAAATCGGGATTCTCGAATCTAAGGACCGTAATGCGAGTGGCCTACGACATCGGTTCGAAGTACGGACAGGATTTTGCCTCCGACAATTCATATTCGGCCATTGCCGATGTGCAGATTTGCTCGATGTTCTGCGGCACGCCAGGCGATGTGGACGACGTGTTCACCAAGCGCGAGATTGTGGGAGGAGGATGCTCAAGGGCTATCATCTGCACACTGGAGGACGAGACGGGAGCCAACCCTGCCCACTTTGAGGATTTCACACCCGAACAGGAAGCCAACATCAAGCGGATGCTCGACTTGCTGATGAGGCAGACTTACGACGAGCACGGCGGACTCCAACCCGTGATCAATCTCGACATGTCGTGGCTCTTTGCCGACATCGACAAGTGGACAAACAAGATGTGCCGACAGGTGAAGGACATGAAGGACCGCGGAGTGAAGGGCTACCTCTCCATCGACTCATTCCGCAAGCGTGCATCAGTCAACGCCTTCAGATGCACCGGACTGCTCTATCACCTCTATCTGCTCGACAACGAGATGGCCGGACGCGAGCTACATTCCGAACAGGAGATTCGCAAACTATGCCGTAAGTTCTACAGGTTTATGGCCGACTTCTGTCTGAAGTCCACCAACAACCGATGGGGACAACAATATGAGGACTACTACATGAAGCGATTGGCAGGGGCGAAAATCGACAGCCGCAAGGCTCTTATCGACCAGCTCACTACCACGTTCACCCGAGCTCAACTCGAAGAACTCATCACCAAGAACGAGCTATCCACCGATGCCCGCTTCTTCCTCAGCCAATGGAATGCCAAGGGATGGATAAGGAAGACGGCAAAGAACGTGTATGAGAAGTTGAGATATTGATATTTGAGAAGTGATAATTGAAAGTTATGATTGAGCAAAACGACATTCAGAAAGTCAGCCTGCTGCCTATCGAGCAGGTGGCTGACGCCTTAGGACTCAAGGTGGCACGACATTGGTCTCTGTGCCCCTATCACAACGACTCGAAGCCGTCGCTACACTTCAATGTGGGCAAGAACAAATTCAGATGCTACGTGTGCGACCACTATGGCGGACCTATCGACCTTTGCATGCAGGTGGAAGGGCTCAATTTCAGGGATGCCGTGAGGTGGTTAGCACAGACATTCGGCATAACTATAGCCAACGACTCTGAAAAACCAATGAGGGGAGTGAAAAGACGACAGGTGATAGAGGTAGAAAAGCATCAAGAGGTCAAGGCTCCCGACATCTCAAGGTTGACGTATCTCGTGGAACATCCCACAATCACCGATGCGGCCAAGGCATTCCTCTTCGACGAGAGAAAACTCGACCCAAGGGTAATCCGATGGTGTGGCATCAACAGCAATGACTCGCATCTGATCATTCCCTACTTCGGACTCGACGGACGACTGAAGAGCATACAGTGGAGATACCTCGGACAATATGCGAAAAAGAAAATCGAGGGCGAACCGAGGTTCAGATTTCTTAAGGGAAGCCAATGCCACGTGTATAACCTACAGATACTACGTATGCTGAAACCCGACGAACCGCTCTTCATCACCGAGGGATGTAGCGACTGCTGGGCAATGATGTCGGCAGGACACAAGGCCATCGCCATACCATCGGCAACATTACTCAAACCCGACGACCTCCGACCGCTCTGCGGGCTCTCGCTACACATGTATCCCGACAACGACAAGCCCGGCGAACGACTGTTCCTGAAATTGCGAGAGGTGACCGACCGAATCACCCGTCACCAGTTGCCCGAAGGCTGCAAGGACTTTGCCGAATACTATGTTCAGAAATTGTTAAATCGTTAATTTGTTAAATTGTTAATTTGTTAATTATGAATATTTATCTTCAACGCATCAGATATAAGAAAGACACCATCGACGGAGTAATGAAAATCGATGGAGTGGTAGTGGCACACACTGCCGAGAACGCACATCATGCCCTCAAGCAGGGAGAATATCCAATCACATCCACCGGAACATTCCGACGCTATGCCCTAATGCGCAACGGAGTATATAACCTCCATCGCCAATCGTTCATCGTGGGCAAATATCTCATTCCGGGGGTTGTCACCAAGAGTGCATTCTATTACAAACGCATCTATGAGCGAGTGCGCAAGGCTCTTCGACGCAAGCAGAAAATATCACTCATAATCGTGGATGCAAAATAAATGTCCTATAAACGACAATGGCAGGCTGAGAGCCCGCCATTGTCACTTTTTTAGAACGTCATGCGCACCATAAAGCGCACTCCGTCCTTGTGGGTGTTAGCATAATGATAGTTTAGACGGCGCACATACTCAACATGAACGAGCTTAAAGATGTTGTGGATGCCCACTGAAAACTCGTAATAGGGCTTCTTGGAGTCCATGATACGACAACCCTCGGGGAAGAGCATTAGAATGTCGCTCCTCTCGTTCTGCGCAAGGAAGGGGTTGTTCTTGTCGCTCAGTCCACCCCACAGGCAACGGAATCCGATATACTCGCGCCACTTGAGCTTCTTGATCAGAGGTATGCGGTTGAATATCTTGCCATTGAAGTCCCACGAGATATAGAACGAGGCGAAACGGTCGTTGAGGAACTCCATATTGTCGATGAGCTCAAAGGTCTCGTCCTGAATGATATAGCTGAGGTTGGTCTCGGGCATAATCAGCAGAGGATAAGGCACTTGGTTCCACTGGATTCCGCCCTTGAGATGGCAGTCGATCTTGCCCCACGACTTCATCCAGAATCGCTTGTAGATGCTTGCCTCGGTGTAGTTGTAGCGATAGTCGCCTCCGAGGAATCCCTTTACTCCCACGGTGTGGCCAAGGGTGAACACTGGGGCATCGAGGTTGATCTTGAGTCGGCGCTGCTTGGTGTTGATATATGTCTCGCCGGGGGCAAAGCGGAACTCGGCATGGAACTCGGAGGTGCGGAATTTGTTGGAGCGTGGCATGGCAGTAGAACCATCCACATCGGTATATAGATTGGACAATTCACTGAGTGGAGTGAAGTCGAGACCTACAGCCCCCTCGTTCTCCTCGGCCTTGAATCCGAGGGTGGTCTTGAATCCCCAGTCTTCCTCGCGCTCATATTTAATCTCCTGACGATTATAGAACATCATCTTGTCCACCTTGCTCCACTTGAACGAGGTGAAGACATTGTCCTTGTCGGTCTTCATAAACTTGTCGGAGGGAGCCATGATGTCGTAGGTGGAGATGAAGGAGAGAGTGCGCTTGGGGAACTCGCGCGGCAGATACTCCTTCTTGTTGAAGGAATAGGTGAGGTCGGCCTTATAATAATTGTTCTCGCTCTTCCATCCGCGGGCGAAATATCCTGAGACAAACCAGTGGGGATTGAGCTTGGCAGTGGTCTGGGCGGAGATACGGGTGCGGATGCCATCCACCGTGTTGCTGGTGAGCATAGTGTTGATGGGGCCTATATCCACCTTACTGGGATTGCCTGTCTCGACATAGTTCTCGATGAGGGCCTTGAGTCCGAAGATGATATACTTGAATCCCTTAATCTGTGAGAGATTGTTGACAAAGGCATCCATCTTGCTCTCGCTCTTGGTGAGCGACACCTGTCGATACTTGTTCCAGAAAGCCTCGTCGCGCATCATGGCGTCGGCCTCCTTGACGTCCTTGGCCTTGCCCTTGAAGAGTTGCTTGGGCAGGGGGTCGAAGGCATAGTCGGTGAGTCGTGTGGTGCGTATGACGGCTGCCTCCTTGATAAACGAGGCAAGCTTTATCTCGGCGAGCATGTCATCCACGGATAGCACCCATGTGCTGTCGGGCAACTGGGTGAACTCCTGCACAATCTTCATGTTCTCGACAAAGTTGACGTCGCTCTTCTTGGGGATGGTGAGCTCGCATCGCTTCACCTGATACGACGAGTCGGCAAGTACATAGATGTCGCCACGGAATCCGAAGTCCTGCTGGTTGTTGGGCAGGAAATGCAGGTGAATACACTTGTCGCGCTCCACATAGAGAGTGTCGATGATATAGTAGCGATAGAACGCCACGGCATCCTTGCCGATGGGCGAGGTGAAGGGGAATTGCAGGAGTCGTATCTGGTCGTCGTAGATATTGACGTCGGTGAATACGTCCTTGAGCACGGTGTTGAGTATGTCGCCCGTCTGGAAGAGGTCGTTGACTCCTGTGGAGTTCTGTCCCTTGACGATATTCTTCTCGGAATGGGGATGCTTGCGATAGATTTTCTGAGTGACGGTCTCATCCACCGACAATGGCAGGATGAGTTTGCCGTTGTATTGGCATTTCTCCACCTGGTCCTTGAGCCAAGGTTTCTTCTTCATCTTGGGCTCTTCGAGTTTTTCGGGGGTGATATCGTTGAGTGCGAGGGTGAGTTTCTGATATTTGTTATACTGATAGTAGTCGCGGTTGTCGAGGTCGGTGAGTTTCTTCGCCTCCACCACTTTCTTCATCAGTTCGACGGCGGGATTGTTCTTCCTGCTGTATCGTTTCCTTTTCGTTTTTACCACGACTTCCTTCAAGGCCTTGGTGTCGGGCTTGAGCTTGACGTTGAAATTCTGCTTGGTGGAAGACGTTATGGTGATTGACTTCGACACATATCCCACGGCACTGAACGTGAGCACCCATCCCTCATGGCGGGCGATAGTGAACTGTCCGTTGATATTCGATGCCACTGCCACATTATGGCCGCGATAGATACATGAGGCATAGGGAATGGAGTCACCGGTGGCCTCATCGATGATATAACCCCTCAGCTGTGCCTTCATCGGCAGAACCATCATAAGGAGGAGCAAGAAAAATGTTATTCTGAAAACCTTCAAACCGATACTATTAATTAAAAATTAAGAATTAAAAATTAAGGATTAAGAATTAAGAATTAAGAATTAAGAGATAATGTCAAACCAATCAAAGGGAGGCAAAACATTTTTTCTTAATTCTTAATTTTTAATTCTTAATTTACAAATAACCAAGTTATTTGTTAATCAATTTCCTCGTCAGCCTCATATCCGCCCATCTCGCGGATGGCGTTCTTGAGCATGGTGTATTGCTGATAGAGGTGGTTGACTGCCTCCTCGCCCTGGGTGTAGTCGTGCATAGGAGCCTTGAGGAAGAAGCTGAGGAATCGCTGTATGCCATAGCGTCCGGCACGTGCGGCGAGGTCGCTCAGCAAGCAGAGGTCGAGACAGAGAGGAGCTGCGAGGATAGAGTCGCGGCAGAGGAAGTTGATTTTGATCTGCATGGGGTAGCCCATCCATCCGAAGATGTCGATATTGTCCCATCCCTCCTTGTTGTCGTTGCG
>CALZYS010000049.1 GCA_945830345.1 uncultured Prevotella sp. | reverse complement strand
CAAGATCGACGAAGTGCTCAACGATGGTTTCGAGGCAGTACAGATGGGACGTGCCCTTCTCAACGAACCCGGTTTCGTCAACCGTATGAAGTCAGAGGAGTGCGCACACTGCAATTGCCATCACAGCAACTATTGCATCGCCCGTATGTACACCCTCGACATGGCATGCCACCAGCATCTGAATGAAGAACTCCCTAAATCTCTAAAAGATGAAATAAAAAGAATTGAATCACAGTAAATACACAACAACATGAAACTAATGAAACATAACTTTTTTCTATTTCTGATTGCAATGTACACATTGTCATTGCTTGTTGCCTGTTCCGACCGACGGGCAACAGAAGTGAGTAAGGGTATTGATAGCACCCTTACAGCTGATTATGTATCAAATATTAGCCTGCAGGAGCCAAAGCGAGCCCTCGCCCTCATCGACTCTATGGAGATGAGAAAGAAAGAGACAGCGTTTACAATCAACTTCTTGCGCTGTGCTGTTTATCTCAACGGATTTACCGACCTCAAGATGGCATATTATTATGGTCAACAGGCAATGAAAGACACAATTACATTGCAGAAAGACGTGAAACACCACTATTCGTTATTGAAAACTCTTGCTGGCATAGCCCATTCAACCGAGCAATATGCCCAGAGTATCAAATATGCAAAAGCCGCAATTGAGGTGGCACGTAAATCCAACAACAAGGAGTTGGAGATTGCAGCCACCGAACCTTTGGCATCAAGTCTTATAAGTCTCGGCGACCTTGATGGTGGTTTCAAGCTCTTTGCTGAAGGAAAGGATGTGATAATGGCTACACTTGACAAAAAAAACAATTACCAAGCATCCAACATTGCCTATTCCTTTGTCGGCAACTATATGGGAAAACTTCTTAGTGCCAATAGATATAAAGAGGCAGAAAACCTGATACCCGACTTAAAACAAATTATCGACAAGTTGGGGAAAACAGACAATGGTATATATGGTGCCGCCGAATTACAACGACTAAATATCAATGGCCTGTTTATTGAATATTACGATAAGACCGGCAACAGAAAAGAGGCGGAAAAATATTTGTCGGAGATTTTGAATTCTCCAATGGCAAAGGCAAATGCAACGAATGCATTTATAGCGCAACATTACTACAATACAAAAGACCTGAAGAAACTTGCAGAGGTGACAAAGCGGATGAGACAAAATGCCATTGCCGCTAACGACACCATCTCGGAAATATTCATTGAATCTGTTCTTAATTACGAGAAATTCATCTGCAAGGAACAAGGCAACTATCGCGAGGCTCTTGCCAAAGCCGAGACAATAAAAAACATCAGCGACTCACTGTCCAAGCAACGCAACGAAGAGGACGGAGTGAGACAAGCCAAGATATTCGAGATACAGGAGAAGGAACGCGAGATTGCCAATAAGAACCAGCAACTCTCTAAGCAGAATAATGCCTTAAAGACATTTGCCTTTATCCTGTTTGTGACTGTCATCCTCATTGCCGCCATGGTGATATACAACCGCCGACTCGACAAGCGCAACAAGACTATTGTGAACACCATCAACAATATCATTGAGAAGCAGGACGAACTGACCCGACTACGCCTGGGCAACGCTGAGACAAGTGACGACGAGAAACAGGAAAATCCCGAGGAACTGCGCATTATCATGGCAGCAGATATGATGAGAAATGAAACTGGCAAGAATCTCAGTGAGATTGCACACGAATGTGGATTCAGCAATACAGACTCTCTATCCTCCAAGTTCGAGGCCAAGTTTGGCATAGCCCCGTTGGACTACATCAAATGGAGTATCAAAATCACCGAATCCGAGGAACTCAAGAAGGAGGTGATGAAAAAGGATACGGAATCCGAGCGCATCAAGGACAATTTTATCAGAAATATGTCACATGAGATACGCACTCCACTTAACCAGATAAACGGCTTCATCCAAATCCTCACCGACCCAAAGAACGACCTTAGGGAGGAAGAAAGAAATCAGTTTAGCAACATTGTCTTCGAGCAGACTTTGTATATGACCAATATGCTCAACACATTCATCGAGATGTCGGAATATGAGAGCGACGAGCAATCGCACGACATAGAACAGGTGTTTGTGGATGAGATACTCGAAGAAGTAAAGCAGAAATGCACCAAACCGAATGAAGGTGTCCAGATGTTGTTCCGCAATATCAGTGGAGCGGAAACCATCTTCACCGAGAGGAAAGGCATCGTGCGTATGTTGCTTTGCCTCATCGACAATGCCGTGAAATTCACCGAGCAGGGTTGTATCATTGTCGAATGTACGCAAGACGAGGACAACAACACCATCTTCACAGTGACCGACACTGGACGTGGCATTCCCTCGGGCGAGGGCGAGCACATCTTCGAGCGCTTCTTCAAGCTCAACGAGTTCACACCGGGTCCTGGCTTGGGCTTGTCGCTCTCGCGCCTCATTGCCAATCGAATAGATGCCGAGGTATATCTCGACAGGAAATACAAGAACAACGGTTCAAGGTTTACAATAAAAATAAAGGCTAATTCACTATAAATTATGAAAGCAACAACAAAACAAAAAATGATTGCGGCATTGTCGGTTATTACTCTGATGATACTGGCAGGATGTTCCGGCAAACTTATGTCTGGCAAGGGCAGTGGTGTGGATAGCACTCACACAAGGGAATATATCGCCAAGATAAGCCTTCAGGAGCCCGAGCGTGCGCTTGCCATCATCGACACAATGGAGACGAACAATGAAGAACGTCCTTACGCCATCAACTACCTGCGTTTTGTTGTTTACAATAACGGTCTTGCGGATTATAAGATGGCGGACTATTATGGTAAGCAAGTTCTGAAAGACTCCATCGAACTGAAGAAAGACATTAAACGCCACTACACACTACTTAACACGCTTGCCAGCATTGCCAATTCCAACAATCAGTTTGCTCAGTCAATTGAATATGCAAAAATGGCGGCGGATATCGCAAGAAAAAACAATATAAAGGAATATGAGATTGGCGCCATTGGTACCGTTGCATTGAGCACGGTGATGCTTGGTGATAAGGAAAACGGACTTAAGATGTTTGCCAAGAATAAGGATATGGTTATGAAATTGCTGAATGAAAATCCGAATTTCAACACAGCAGACATAGCTTTCACCTTTATAGGCAACTATGTTGAAAGCCTTATTGCAGAAAAGAGATATGACGAGGTTGAAAAAAACATTCCCGACCTTATCTACATCACCAACAAGCTCAAGACCATAGAAAACATAATGGATGGCTATGCAGAATATCGTCAGCTCCACACCTACAGTATTTTAATAAACTACTATGATGCCAAGGGCAACAAGAAGGAAGCGGAGAAATGCCTGACCGAGATAATGAAGTCTGACCTGGTAGGCACCAGTTTTGTGCAGGCAATGATTTCTGAGCACTACTATAATGTCAAGGATATAAAGAAACTTGCCAATATAACAGCCAAAATGAGGAAGAACTCAACTGAATCCAAAGACACTGTCTCAGAGTTCTTCATTGATTATGTGCTTGAATACGAGAAATTCATATACAAGGAATATGGCAAGTATCGCGAGGCACTTGAAAAGTCAGAGGTGATAAAAATTGTTATGGACTCGCTATTCAAGCGAAATAGCGTGGAGGATGGTGTGAGACTGTCAAAAATCTACGAGACTCAGGAGAAAGAACATCTTTTGCAAGTGAAGGATGCCCAACTGTCGAAACACAACATTTTCTTCATAGTCGTGGCTGTCATTATGATTCTCGGCACCGTGTTCATACTGCTTCTGTTGCGTTTCAACCGCAAGGTGAACCGCCGCAACAAGACCATTGTCTCTACAATTAACCAAATGATGAAGAAAGAGGATGAGCTGACAAGATTCCGCCTCACCGAAGACGCAAATAACGTCAATCCCGACGAAATGAGACTAATGCAGAGTCTTGAGATGCTTAAGGGCGACAAGGCTATGGACGAGATTGCCACAACATGTGTATTCGGCAATGCCAAAGCCTTCAACAAGAAATTCTATGAGCATTTCGGCATACACCCTGAAGAATACCGCAAGTGGTCGAGAAACATCGGCGAGCAGGAGAAAGCGGAAAACGAGGAGGCAAAGCAAATGAAAGACTCCTTCATCAGGAATATGTCGCATGAGATACGCACTCCGCTCAATCAAATCTTCGGATTCGTGCAACTGCTCACCGACCCGAACATCCAGCTCTCCGACGAGGAGAAACGGCAATATAACGACATCATCAGCGACCAGACAACATACATGACCCGTCTGATAAACAAGTTCCTTGAGCTTTCGGAATACGAGAGCAGCGACGAGCCATTGCCACGCGAGACTGTCTCCATCGACGAGACCCTAAGCATAGTGCAATCCACAGTGCCGCAACCACAGGCAGGAGTGGAACTGACATTCAGCAACAAAAGCGGCAAGGACACCATCGAGACCAATGGCAAGGGACTTACCCGCATCTTGCAATGCTTAGTAGGAAATGCCGTGAAGTTCACCCCCTCGGGCAACATCAATGTGGAGTGCAACAGCAATGAAGATGGCTATGTAACATTTAATGTAACCGATACGGGCAAGGGCATACCCCAAGGCGACGAGGAACGCATCTTCGACCGTTTCTACAAGGTTGACAGCTTTGTTCCCGGTGCCGGTCTCGGCTTGTCCCTCGTACGAGAGATTGCCAAGAGAATGGACGCCACGGTAATACTTGACCGCACCTACAGCTCCCCAGGCTCAAGATTTACAGTTACAATTAGGGAGAATACGCACATTTCAAAGAATCAATACATTAAAGACAAAACATTATGAAAACAAGACTTAAGAATCTTTTCATTGCTGCATTATTGGCTGCACCTGTTATCTTTTTCGCCTGCTCTGGCAATAAGACTGCCGGGGAAAGGGATAATAGCGACAGCACAGATTATAGAAGTATCATCCGAAAATTAAGCTTTGAAGACCCCGACAAGGCATTTGCTCTTATTGATTCATTGGAAGATGTCAAGAAGCATCCCACATACATCAGCAATTATTATCGGTGCATGGTGCATAATAACATGGGGAAGAATTATCGCTCAATAATTCATTATGGCAATTTGGCGATGTCAGATCCACGATTTAAGAAGGAAAATCCTGAATTCTTTATGCATGTATTATATTCTGTATCTTTCGCTTATTATGATCAGAGCCACTATTCCAATAGCCTAAAATTGGTTAGGGAATTGATGGATGTGGCTACTAAGAACAATAATGAAGAAATGCAAATTAATAGTCTTGAGCTCAATGCACATAATCTAATGGCGATAGGAGAATATGATAAAGGCATTCAAAACTGCAAGGAATCTGCGGACAGAGCCATAAAATATTTCAATGAAACGCCCACATATCGTTCATTTGATAAATCAATCGTTGCTTGTGCTAATTATTTGATTTATCTGAAACATCTTGAGATGTATTCAGAGGTGGAGAAATACATACAAAAGGTACTTCATATACTTAAAAAGGGGAAAAATATCAAGTTCCCCTCAGATGAATATTATGATAAAATAGTATGGAATGCTTATACTATTTTTATGGAACTATATTATTATACGGGCAATAAAAAAGAAGCCGAGAAATATAGAATCTTATCAGAAGCTACGCACACGGCAAAACTTCCTGAAAACAGAATGTTATATTTGAACTATAACCTTGAACAAAAGAATTTCAAACAAGCCTGGAGTGACATAGAATATTTAAAGAAATACTTTGTGGAAAAAAGAGATACCATAAGTAGTGATTACTGCAGCTATGTACTCACGAGCCAACTTCTATACTTTGATGCAATTAAAGACTATAAAATGGCATTTAAGTCGGCGAATGATATTATCATATGTAAGGACAGTATTTATAATCGCAAGGATATGGAAAACGCCGCCGAACTTGCGAAAATCTATGAGACGCAAGAGAAGGAAAAGCAAATAGCCGAGCAGAAAGCGGAGCTTACCAAGCACAAGAATATACTGATTGCCGTGGTTGTACTATTGGTTATTGGTGTGACATTCATCGTGATAGTGCTTCGATTCAACCGCAGGGTGAACCGACGTAACAAGACCATCGTGGCTACCATCAACCAAATGATGCAGAAGGACGACCAGCTGACTCGACTGCAACTCTCTGACGACAACAGCAAAGCTGATAATATCGACCCCGAGGAGATAAGGCTCAAGCAGAGTATCGAAATGCTCAAGGATGACAAACCTATCGACGAGATTGTCACTGAGTGCGGATATAGGGATGCCAACGACTATGGCAAGAAGTTCTATGACCATTTCGGCATTCATGTAGAGGATTATCGCAAGTGGTCGAAGAACATGAACAAACAGGAAAAGACCGGTATCGAGGAGGCAAAGCTGATGAAACAGTCGTTCATCAGGAATATGTCGCACGAGATTCGCACTCCGCTCAATCAGATTTACGGTTTCGTGCAACTGCTCACAAGTCCGAGCATCAAACTCAGCGACGAAGAGAAACAAAAGTTCACTGGCATAATCGACGAACAGACATCCCACATGACTCAGATGCTCAACACATTCCTCGAAATATCACAATATGAAAGCAGCAACGAACCGCTACCTGTAGAGACTGTGAATATCGACGAAGTGCTCACAATGGCATCCGACTCATTCCTGGCTATCAAGGATGGAGTGGAACTCTCAGTCAAGAACAACAGTGGACTCCAGACCTTGGAATGTAACAACAAGGGATTGCTCCGCATACTGCATTGCATAATAGACAATGCCGCCAAGTTCACCGACAAGGGCTATGTCTCGGTGGAATGTGCAAGCAATGCTGACGGCAACATCGTTTTCTCCGTTACCGATACGGGCAAGGGAATACCCGAGGGCGACGAGGAGCGAATATTCGAACAATTCTACAAAGTGGATGAATTTATCCCTGGCACAGGTCTTGGACTGTCATTGGCGCGAGTGATTGCCGACCGCATGGGCGCAAGCATTGCCGTCGATCGCAGCTACAAGGCACAAGGCTCGAGATTCAATATTGTATTAAAGAGTTGACATGTTGACGAGTTAACAAGTTGACAAGTTAATTAAAATATATAAATTTAAATATAATGAAGAAATTAGCAATAATAACAGGCGCTGACGGATGTATGGGCTCCGAGATAGCAAGGGCTGTGGCTATTGAGGGCTACCATGTCATCATGGCTTGCAAGAACTTGCAGAGGGCTGAAGAGAAGCGCAAGTGGATAATATCCGAATCCAGAAATGAGGATGTGGAGATTATACCTATCGACTTGGCTTCGCTCAAGACCGTGAAGGCTTTTGCCGACAAGATAAAGGGTAGGGGAGAGAAGGTTGCCCTGCTCATGAACAACTCCGGCATACTGGAGCAGGAAGGGCGCACTATCACCGAGGACGGTATGGAGCGCACTGTGCAGGTGAACTATGTGGGACATTATCTACTCACCCGACTGCTCGTTCCGCTCATGGAACGGGGAAGTCGCATAGTCTCGATGTCATCGCTCACATATATGTGGGGAAGAATATATTTCCCGTCGTTCTTCGACACAGGATGCCGTGGGTTCTTCTGGCGTATCTTCCCATATAGCAACTCCAAGCTCGCCATCACTCTTTTCACTCTCAAATTGGCAAGTGAACTGAAGGACAAGGGCATCACCGTCAACTGTGCCGACCCGGGTATAGTTGCCACGGATATCATATACTTCAAGATGTGGTTCGACCCCATCACCAAGGCCATCTTCGCTCCCATCATCCGCACTCCACGTCAGGGAGCCGCCACAGCCATCCACCTGCTCTTGTCGCCCAAAGTGGAGGGACAGACAGGCACATTCAATCTCTCGTGCCACATCAAGAAACTCAAGAAGAAATACACCCAACATCCACTCATCGACATCCTTTGGCAACAGACCGAGGAAAGAGTCAAGCAGTGGCTGTAATGAATTAATTATAAACTCTAACAACTATTTTTATCATGAAAGAAAACAGACTATTGGCAGTGATTGCCCTATGCCTGATGACAACAGTGGCTGTAAATGCCGAAAACCTTTTCTCCTCTCTCTTGGGCAAGAGTCAGGAGGAAGTAAACCAGAGACTTGAACAGCTGTGGCAGTACTTCTTCACACCTGGCGACATCAAACTCTTTGATGCCGAAGGACAGAAGACCGTGTATTACGAAACATCCGACGGAATGGCTTTCGTGATGGACACGGGCAGCAACGACGTGCGCTCAGAGGGCATGTCGTATGGAATGATGATCAGTGTGCAGACCAATCATCGTGCTGAATTTGACAAACTATGGCGATGGGCAAAGCGATATATGGCTTATCCGAAGAACACGCCTTGGGACGGATATTTCTGTTGGCAATGCTCAAGAGACGGCAAGCAGATAGGCAATAGCAATGCATCCGACGGCGAACTATATTTCGCCACAGCCCTCTTCCTTGCAGCCGAGAGATGGAACGAACCGCGATATGCCGAGGAGGCTAACGAGATTCTTGAGAAGTGCATGGCGAAGACAGGCGAGGGTGGGGTGTATAACCTCTACAATCGCGACAACTATCTGATAACGTTTGTTCCCGACAAGGTGGGCAAGGAGTTCTCCGACCCCTCATATCAATTGCCCGCATTCCTCGACAAGTGGGCCAAGGTGGCTGCCAAGGACCGCTCCTTCTGGAAAAAGGCTGCCAAGGCTGCACGCCAACATCTCATCGACTCAGCCGACCCTGTCACGGGTCTCTATCCCGACTACAGTAATTACGACGGTAGTGCCTACCGCTGGCCTCAAGCTGGATATGACACATCCATCTATATGTATGACGCTATCCGTTGTGCAATGAATGTGGGTATGGACTATTATCTCTGTGGTAAGGACAAGAAGCGTCAGACCGCAGTGATGTCGCGCCTGTTGTCGTTCTTCAAGTCGGATGGCTACAAGCACGCTCGATTCAGTCTCGACGGCAAAACCCGCTTTGAAGAATACACACATGGCATGTATGGAGCAAATGCCGTGGCAGCCTTCGCCCTTGCCAAATCGACTCCCGAGAACAAAGAGCTTGCCAAGGAGCAATTGGAAAGACTATGGAACAGTCAACCGCCCACGGGCAAATACCGCTACTACGACGGTATGGTGTATTATCTCTCGTGGCTACACGTTGCCGGATGTTTCTCACTTGAATTCAAGTAAAAACGAATGGTGGCCTCGTAAATCACTACGTGGCCACCATTTTCTTAACAATAACTAAAACCTAAAGTAAGTATCAATGAAGCATCTGTATTCTAATATATTTTATCTGATATAGGGATGTGTACCCTTTTTCATCATCTTGTAGCATTTCTTGCAAGGGCGATTGTGACTGTTGCAGCAAGTGTTCTTTCTGTGACACTTACACTTGCACACTACCTTCTTCCCGCGCCATGATGTACCCCTGTCGTGGTTGTCATACTTGCAGCACTTGTGGTCGTCGCCACGAACGATAGTCTTATGCACCACTACCACATTGTTGCGGTCGTTCTTCACGCTTGTATTGTTCTTGCCACTGGTAGATACCACTATCGTCAGCATCATAACCATCATAATCATTATCTTCTTCATAATCTTAATTTTTTAAAGTGTTATACATTTTGTTTTTATTTCTGGTGCAAAGATACGGCGAAATATCAACATACCAAAATGATTATCCCTAAACTCAAGGGGGCTTTCCCTAAACATAAAGGGGATTTTTCCTCACGAAATAATAAAAAATACTTAATTGTTTTGGCATAATCAGAAAAAAGCAGTAATTTTGCACTTTGCATTTATATAGCTTCGTTATAAATAAATTAAGGAATAGAATACAAGATATGGCTGGCAAGGATAAAGAACTGACCCCGATGATGCGTCAGTATACGGAATTAAAGGCAAAGCACCCCGATGCTGTGCTGTTGTTCAGATGTGGTGACTTCTACGAGACTTATCTCGAAGATGCAGTCATCGCCTCACGTATATTGGGCATCACTCTCACCCGACGCAACAACGGCAACAACTGCAAGGGCTCGGAAATGGCGGGATTCCCATTCCACGCTCTCGACACCTATCTTCCCAAACTCGTGAGGGCTGGAAAACGTGTGGCTATATGCGACCAGCTCGAAGACCCAAAGCTCACAAAAAAACTTGTGAAGCGAGGCATCACCGAACTCGTAACTCCCGGTGTGGCAATGAGCGACAACGTGCTCAACTACAAGGAGAACAACTTCCTTGCCTCAGTGCACTTCGACAAAGCCACTTGCGGCATATCCTTCCTCGACATATCCACGGGCGAGTTTATCACTGGCGAGGGCACTCCCGACTATATAGAAAAGCTCCTTAGTAATTTCTCTCCCAAGGAGGTGCTATTCGAGCGCAACCGCAAGCAGCAGTTCGAACAATATTTCGGCAATAAGTTCTTCACGTTCCAACTCGACGACTGGGTTTATACCGAACAGACAGCCAAACAGAAACTGCTGAAGCATTTCGGTGTGAAGAATCTCAAGGGCTTCGGTATCGACCATCTCAAGAGCGGTATCATTGCCAGCGGGGCCATCCTGCAATATCTTGAGATGACACAACACACGCAGATTGGTCATATCACCTCAATATCAAGAATTGAAGAGGAAAAATACGTAAGGCTCGACAGATTCACTCTACGCAATCTCGAACTCATAGCTCCGATGAACGAGGACGGACGTTCGCTTCTCGATGTCATCGACAACACCATATCTCCTATGGGCAGCCGACTGTTGCGCCGATGGCTTGTGTTCCCGCTGAAAAGCGAGAAGAAGATAAACGACCGACTGGATATTGTAGAGTATTTCTTCCGCGAACCGCAGTTCCGCGAGTTGCTCGACGACCAGCTCCATCGAATTGGCGACCTGGAGCGAGTGGTGTCGAAGGTGGCAGTGGGCAGGGTTACGCCACGAGAGATGGTGCAACTGAAGATTGCACTGCAGGCCATCAAACCGATTAAGACTGCCTGCGAGCATGCCAAGAACGATGTGCTCAAGAGGGTGGGCGAGCAGATAAACCTATGCGAACTCATTCGCGACCGTATTGAGCGCGAACTGCATCCCGACGCTCCACAACTTGTCAACAAGGGTGGGGTGATAAATGATGGTGTGAACGAAGAACTCGACCAACTGCGCAGCATTGCCTATCATGGCAAGGATTATCTATTGAAGATACAGGAGCGCGAGGTGGAAAAGACAGGTATCGCAAGCTTGAAGATAGGTTATAACAATGTCTTCGGATATTATCTTGAGGTGAGAAACACCTACAAGGAACAGGTGCCGCAGGAGTGGATACGCAAGCAGACTCTTGCCCAGGCGGAGAGATATATCACCGAGGAACTGAAGGAATACGAGGAGAAGATTCTCGGTGCCGAGGAGAAAATCCTCGCATTGGAGACGAAACTTTTCAACGACCTCGTCATAGATACGCAGGAATATATCCAGCAAATACAAACCAATGCCAATCTTATCGCTCGTCTCGACTGTCTGCTCTCGGGAGCTAAGACTGCACAGGAGCATAAGTATGTGCGCCCCATAATCGACAACTCCGACATCATCGACATCAAGCAAGGACGCCATCCCGTCATCGAGACCGAGATGCCCGTGGGCGAGCAGTATGTGCCCAACGACATCATGCTTGACTCTGACAGTCAGCAGATTATGATTATCACGGGTCCTAACATGGCTGGTAAGTCGGCTCTTCTGCGCCAGACAGCCCTAATCGTACTCATGGCACAGATTGGTTCGTTTGTCCCTGCCGAAAGCGCACGCATCGGTCTGGTGGATAAGATATTCACCCGTGTGGGAGCAAGCGACAATATATCCCTCGGTGAATCCACCTTTATGGTCGAGATGACCGAGGCATCGAATATCCTGAATAATGTATCTCCGAAGTCGCTTGTACTCTTCGACGAACTCGGACGAGGCACTTCCACCTATGACGGTATCTCCATAGCCTGGGCTATCGTGGAATATCTGCACGAGAATCCACGTGCCAAGGCGCGCACTCTCTTTGCCACCCACTATCACGAACTCAATGAGATGGAGAAGAACTTCAACCGTATCAAGAACTACAACGTCAGTGTGAAGGAGATGGACGGCAAGGTTATCTTCCTCCGCAAACTGGCGCGTGGCGGTTCGGAGCACTCCTTCGGTATTCATGTGGCTGAGATATCGGGTATGCCCAAGAGCATCATCCGTCGTGCCAACGTAATCCTCAAGGAACTGGAATCCGACAATGCCGGAGTAGGCTCTGCCGGCAAGCCCACGGCATCCATAGCCCAAAGCCGCGAGGGAATGCAGCTCAGTTTCTTCCAGTTGGACGACCCAGTCCTCTGTCAGGTGCGCGACGAGATCATTGGTCTCGACATCAACAACCTCACCCCAGTGGAAGCCCTCAACAAGCTCAACGAAATAAAGAAAATAGTAACCGGCAAATAAAAAAAATAAAGAAAAGTAAATTACATAACAGCCACCGTTCTCGGCGGTTTTGCCGCCGAGCCTCCCCCAAAACCCATGCCCCATCATTACAAGACATTAATCAAGCTCGGCACTCCGATAGTAATAGGCCAGATAGGCAACCTCGTCCTCAACTTCGCCGACACCCTCATGATAGGCCATCACTCGACAACCGAATTGGCTGCCGCCAGTTTCGTCAATGGCATCTTCGTCCTTTTCATCCTCTTCTCCATCGGTTTCAACTTTGCCCTCACACCCGTGGCAGGCCCATTCATAGGTCGCAACGAGAAAGAGGAGGCTGGCGTAGTGATGCGCTCGTGCCTATGGTCGAATGTCATCCTTATGCTTGTCCTTGCAGCCCTTGCCGTGGCGTTCTATTTCTCTCTACACCTCTTCGGTCAACCAGATGAACTCTTGCCGCTCATGCGCCCTTATCTATTGGTGAACATACTGTCGATCCCCTTTGCCGTAATAGGTTGCCAGATGAAGCAGTTCTTCGACACCATCGGCTCAACCAAAATCTCGATGTATGTGCTCGTATTCTCCAATATCCTGAACATCATCGGCAATTACTTCCTCATCTACGGTAAGGCAGGAATACCCGAATTGGGATTGCTCGGAGCAGGACTTTCCACTGCCATAGCGCGCGTGGTCATGGTTGTGTTATTCTTCCTTATCTTCTTTATCGACAAGAAATACACTGTTTACCTGAATGGCGCATTGAAGGCTGAATCCACCAAGACAAGAAAGACATTCATCGAAATCAACAAACTTGGTTGGTCGTCCGCTATACAAGCCACCATCGAGTGCGGGGCATTCTCGCTCGTGGCTATCTTCGTGGGGTGGATTGGCACCAAACCGCTTGCCGCCCATCAGATTATGATCACAGTCTCGATGTTCTTCTATAATATCTATCTCGGCATTGCCACTGCCATCAGTATTCGTGTCAGCCACTTTGCGGGCATGAAGGATTGGCGAGCCATCGTGGATGTCACCAAGAGCGGCTTCTTCATTATCATTGCCATAGCTGCAGTGATGGCTATTCCCGTTTATCTGTATCGCGACAGTATCGGTGCGCTCTTCTCCAACGACCCGCTCGTGGACGAACTGGTGGCTATCACCGTCATTCCGCTCATTCTCTATCAGATTAGCGATGCCTTCCAATGCTCTATTGCCAATGCACTGCGCGGATTGGGTGAGATGCGACTGCTGATGTATGCCGCCTTCTTCGCTTATTTTGTTGTTTCACTTCCGCTCAGTTGGCTGTTGGGCATTCAGTTCGGATTCGGTCTTGTCGGCATCTGGAGTGCATTTCCAGTATGCCTCACGGTAGCCGGCATTCTCTATTTCTCAATACTCAAAGTGAAATTGCCTCGATAGGATATGCTCCCACAATGGCTATATAGTGGTCGTCATAGCTAAATAATATAAAAAAACGGGCTTTTCTTTTGTAATATGATTAGAATTGTGTATCTTTGCACCGTATTATGCACTGAAGAAAAGAAAAAAACGAAATAAGATTATGGAATACAATTTTAGAGAAATCGAAAAGAAGTGGCACGAGAAGTGGGTGGAAAACAAAACCTACAAGGTCACTGAAGACGCAAAGCGCAAGAAGTTCTACGTACTCAACATGTTCCCCTATCCCTCGGGAGCTGGACTGCATGTGGGACATCCACTCGGATATATCGCCAGCGACATCTATGCAAGATACAAGCGCCAGCAGGGATTCAACGTGCTCAACCCTATGGGATATGATGCCTATGGACTGCCTGCCGAGCAATATGCCATTCAGACGGGACAGCACCCCGAGGTGACCACCGTGGCAAACATCAATCACTATCGCGAACAGTTGGACAAGATAGGATTCTCTTTCGACTGGGACCGCGAGGTGCGCACTTGCGCTCCCGACTATTACCACTGGACTCAGTGGGCTTTTATCCGCATGTTCAAGTCTTATTATAGTCTCGCATCACAGAAGGCTCAGCCTATAATCAAGCTCATCGAGCACTTCGAACTGATGGGTACTGAGAATATCTCGGCTGCATGCACTGAGGAACTGCACTTTACCGCCTCGGAATGGAAATCGTTCTCTGAGAAGAAGAAGCAGGAGGTGCTCATGAACTATCGCATTGCTTATCTGGGTGAGACGATGGTAAACTGGTGTCCGAAGCTCGGCACAGTACTTGCCAACGACGAGGTTGTGGATGGAGTGAGCGTGCGCGGAGGCTATCCCGTGGTGCAGCAGAAGATGCGCCAGTGGTGCCTGCGTGTGTCGGCTTACGCACAGCGTCTGCTCGACGGACTGGAGACTATCGACTGGACTGACTCGCTGAAGGAGACACAGCGCAACTGGATTGGCCGTTCTGAGGGAACGGAGATGGAATTCAAGGTGAAGGACAGCGACAAGCATTTTACTATCTTCACCACCCGTGCCGACACAATCTTCGGTGTAACCTTTATGGTATTGGCGCCTGAGAGCGAACTGGTGGATGAACTGACCACTGCCGAACAGCGTGCCGCCGTGGATGAGTATATCGCCTACGTGAAGAAGCGCACCGAGCGCGACCGTATCAGCGACCACCGCGTCACTGGTGTGTTCTCCGGTTCATACGCAGTAAATCCATTCACCGGTGATGCTATCCCTATTTGGATTTCCGAATATGTATTGGCAGGATATGGCACAGGAGCCATCATGGCAGTGCCAGCCCACGACTCGCGCGACTATGCCTTTGCCAAGCATTTCAACCTGCCCATCATCCCGCTCATCGAGGGAGCCGACGTGAGTGAGCAGAGCTTCGACGCCAAGGAAGGCATTGTGATGAACTCACCGAAGAGTGGGGTGGAGGCTCTTAACGGTTTCTCCCTTAATGGATTGACCGTCAAGGAGGCCATTGCCGCCACCAAGAAGTTTGTCACTGAGAATAATCTCGGACGCGTAAAGGTGAACTATCGTCTGCGCGATGCCATCTTCTCCCGTCAGAGATATTGGGGCGAACCGTTCCCCGTGTTCTACAAGGACAATATGCCTTATATGATTCCAAAGGACAAGTTGCCACTGCTCTTGCCCGAGATTGACGAATATAAGCCTACCGAGACTGGTGAGCCTCCATTGGGACGCGCCAAGAAGTGGGCATGGGACACAGTGAAGGAAGAGGTGGTTGACAAATCGCTCATCGACAACAAGACCGTATTCCCATTGGAACTCAACACCATGCCAGGATTCGCCGGTTCATCGGCTTATTACCTGCGCTATATGGACCCCAAGAACGACAAGGCTCTCGTTGGCAAGGAGGCTGACGAGTATTGGCAGAATGTTGACCTCTATGTAGGTGGTACTGAGCATGCCACAGGTCACTTGATCTACTCGCGCTTCTGGAACAAGTTCCTCTATGACAGCGGTTATTCTTGTGCCGACGAACCGTTCAAGAAGTTGGTCAACCAAGGTATGATTCAAGGACGAAGCAACTTTGTATATCGCATCAACCAGGAGGGAGCCGACCATCCTACGTTCGTCTCTTATGGACTCAAGGGCAACTACGAGGTTACTCCTATCCATGTGGATGTGAATATTGTGAGCAACGACCAGCTCGACATCGAGGCATTCAAGGCATGGCGTCCTGAATATG
>CALZYS010000048.1 GCA_945830345.1 uncultured Prevotella sp. | reverse complement strand
GAAGATATATATAAGGTGACGATGGACCGCTATCGCGAGGGTGTTACCTCAATGGTTGAGGTGCTTCAGGACGAGATGAGCATGTCGGAGGCGCAGAACAACTACCTCACCGCTCATTATAACTATGAGGTGTCAAATCTCTCCGTCCTAAAATTAACAGGGAATCTTAATTCCCTGTTGGGAAATTAGAAATTAGAAATTAGAAATTAGGAATTTTATTACATTCGATATAGATTATAATTATGGAAAATAATGAGAATAAGGCTGTTGAGAGCCAGGAAACAAAGGTGTCTGAAAGTCACGAGAAGACAGCGGAACAGTTGAAGAAGCAGAAGGTGCGCCAGATGATAGTCAGTCTCATAGGATTGGCACTTATCGCTTGGGGTGTGTTCGAAGTAGTGTGTATGTTCATCGACTACAGGTCGAATGAGTCAAGTAACGACGCTCAGGTGGAGCAGTATCTCTCGCCTGTCAATCTGCGTGCGTCGGGATATATCAAGAAGATTTGCTTCCAGGAGCATCAGAGCGTGAAGAAGGGTGACACATTGCTCATCCTCGACGATCGTGAATACCGTATCCGTGTGATGGAGGCTGAGGCTGCACTGAAGGATGCACAGGCTGGTGCAAATGTTATGGATGCCACCCTGAACACCACCGAGACCACGGCTTCGGTATATGATGCGTCCATATCCGAGATAGAGATTCGTCTGGAGAAGTTGGCTAAGGATGTGGAGCGTTATCGCAACCTCGTGGCTCGTGATGCCGCCACTCCTATACAGCTCGAACAGTATGAGACTGAATATAAGGCTACAAAGAAGAAACTCGACGCAACTCTCAAGCAGAAGAAGGCAGCCCTTTCGGGAGTGAATGAGGTGCAGACACGCAAGGGCAACACAGCTGCCGCCATTGAGCGTGCCACTGCAGCCTTGGAGATGGCAAGGCTAAACCTGTCATATTGCGTGGTTGTGGCTCCTTGCGACGGTAAGTTGGGTCGCCGTTCTCTCGAAGAGGGACAGATGGTGAATGCAGGTCAGACCATTACCTATATCATCCCCGAGACACAGAAGTGGGTGATTGCCAACTACAAGGAGACTCAGGTGGAGAATCTCTACGTCGGTCAGCCTGTCCGCATGACTGTTGACGCCATCAGCGACAAGGAGTTCACCGGCAAGGTGACTGCCATCTCCGGTGCAACTGGTTCGAAGTACTCACTCACTCCCACCGACAACTCTGCAGGAAACTTCGTTAAGATCCAGCAGCGTGTGCCGGTGCGCATCGACTTCACCAACCTCAGCAAGGAGGACAACGACCGACTTGCTGCCGGTATGATGGTGATTGTGAAGGCAGAAGTGAAGTGAATTAAGAATTAAGAATTAAAAATTAAGAGAAATAGTCTCATCCGCTGATAACAATGCCGAGACATTCTTTCTTAATTCTTAATTTTTAATTCTTAATCTAAACATTAACTATAAAAAAGTTCTGTTGTGAATAAGAATTTTCCGTTCTACGATTGGGTGCCTAAGCCATTGGGAATCATCTTCCTGATATTCCTTTTCATACCTATAATGACAGTTGGTGGAGTGTATTCCGCCAACAGCAGTGAGATGGTTGGTGGCTTGGGCATCATTTCGGAACATATATCCTTTGTGGGCTTTGCCACGTCGGTGGGAATGGCGGCTTTCTCGCCGTTCTTCTACGACCTTGTGTGCATACGTCGCGAGAAGATTATGCTCATGTGGGGATTCGCCATATTGATAGTCTTGAGCTTCGTATGTGCGCGCACCGACAGTGTATATGTACTTGCCTTGTGCTCGCTCGTCATGGGATTCGTGCGCCAAGCTCTGCTGATGTGCAACCTCTTTACGCTCATCACATACGGGTTCCACATCGAGGCTACCCATAACCTCACCCCCGGCAACGAACCAACCACAGAGGAAGGATGGGACAAACTCGACTACGAGAAGACGGCCTCGATGCCTATCATCTACTACTTCTTCATGGTGTTGGGTCAGATAGGCACGTGGATGACGGCTTGGTTTGCCTATAATTATGAGTGGCAGTATGTATATTATGCCATGATTGCAGTGTTGGGTGTGGCAGTGATTATCGTATGGCTCACTATGCCTTATAATCCCTTCCCCAATAACCGTATTCCCATCAACTTCTCCAAGTTCGGGGATTTCACGGTGTTCTCCATCGCCTGCCTCTCCTTTATATATATAATGGTATATGGCAAGGTGCTCGACTGGTATGACGACCAGCGGATACAGTTGGCTACGATGATATGTGTCGTATCAGTTCTGCTGTTCCTCTACCTCCAAAGAACCCGACGCTCCGCCTATTTCCTAATCACGGCATTGAAGTCGCGCAGCATTCAGGGGGGTATTCTTCTCTTCCTCGGACTCATGATATTCAATTCCAGTGCGATGTTCGTGAATGTGTTCATGAGTGTGGGTATGAAGATGGACAACCTTCAGATTGCAGAGGTGGGCAACTGGGTGCTTGTGGGATATTTCATCGGACTTGTGATGGCAATCTTCTGCAGTTCCAAGAAGATACACTTCAAGTGGCTCTTCTTCTGGGGATTCATCTTCATCGGACTCTCTGCCGTGTATATGTATTTCGAGGTGCAGACGGCGGGAATGATGGAGCGAATGAAGTGGCCCATCATCATCCGTGCCGCTGGAATGATGCTGCTTTACGCATGTACCGCAGTGTATGCCAACCAGCGCATGCCTTACAAGCTGATGTCAACATGGGTGTGCATCATGCTCACCGTGCGTATGATTATCGGTCCTGGTATAGGCAGTGCCTTGTATAGCAATATCTTGCAGCATCGCCAGCAGTACTATGTCACTCGTTATGCCCAAGACTTCGACCGCATGGACGATGAGACGGCAAAAACCTACGACATGACCGTTCGCGGAATGAAGATGCAGGGAAAGACCGAAGCAGAGGCCCAGCAAATGGCTGCATTGCAGTTGAAGGGCAAGGTGATGGTTCAGGCCACTATCTCCACCATCAAGGAGATGGCGGGATGGACATTCTATGGCTGTATCATCTGTGCTGGAATAATCCTCTTCGTGCCGTGGCCCAAGCGAAAACTTCAGGATTGGGAGCGTGTTCCTAAGGAAGTAAAGTTCCGTTTCAGGTGATATTTATGCTTAAAATGCAAGAAAAAGCGAAGAATTGTGCGGTAATTGCGAAAAATGTTGTATCTTCGCAGCGTTTTTCGTATATTACCCACGTTATGGAACAAGACTCGGTAAGATTGTCAGTGTTGCAGGACGCACTCGAAAGGCGTCTTGACGTGTGCAGTTCGGAAGGATATCTCAATGTCTTTCCCCTGTGTCTTATGTCATCCTATTTAGTGGATTATATCGGTCTTGTCGTCTGTACTCGTGGCTCATATTGTTTCAATGTCAACGACGAAAAGATGGAGTCGAGGGCAGGTGAGACCCTGTTTCTCACCGAGAACGTGCATTTCCAGATTGAGAGTGCCTCTGCCGACCTTGAGTATTCGCTTTTGTTCTATCGCATAGCTCCTATACGCGACATCCTTGGCAATACGGTGATGATGATGCGCCTGTATTCCACCCTCAATCCACGTCCGTTTGTCATACTTGCCACTGGTGAGGAGTATGCCTTGGCTGATTACACGCAGTTGTTGCCATCGTCGAGTTACACCGAGACAACTATGTTCGACGGGCATGAGCGCAAGCTCCTTATGCTCAGTCTCACCTATCGCCTCTGCTCGATCTTCAACCGTAAGGTGGTGCAGGGGGGCGAGGCTTCGGGACATAAGATCGACATCTTCGTCAAACTGATTACCCTTATCAGCGAGCACTATCAAAAGGAGCGCAGTGTAGGCTATTATGCCGACCGTCTGTGCCTCTCTCCCAAATATCTATCCTCAATGGTGAAGGGCATCTGCGGCTACACTGTCCAGGACCTTGTCTTCAAGGCAATCATACGCCGTGCCATCTTCCTCATGACAAGTACGAGCAAGACCATACAGGAAATCTCCGACGAACTCAACTTCCCCAATGCCTCTGCCTTCGGCACTTTCTTCAAGAAACACACGGGGCTCTCGCCCAAGCACTATCGTTTGTCAGAGAACAAGGAGGGGGAATAAGTGTCACTATATGTATTTTACTTTAAATCAATAAGTAATGGAACAAAGCATCAAGCCACAGCGCATTAACATTGTTGATAGCCTTCGCGGATTTGCCGTTGTGGGCATCATTATCATTCACTTCCTCGAACACCTGAATTTCTATTCCTTCCCCGAACCAACGGCTTTCGACCAGGGCCTGTGGGATACAGTGTTCTATATTGGTGCAAGCAAGATGTATGCCATCTTTGCATTGCTGTTCGGACTGAGCTGCTATATCCAGCACCATAACGCAGAGAAACGTGGCGAGGACTTCCGCTTGCGCTTTGCATGGCGTATGTTGTTGCTTTTTGGATGGGGAATGCTCGACTTGGTGTTCTTCAATGGCGACATACTCTGCACATACGCAGTTCTCGGACTATTACTGATACCCTTTGTCAAGGCCCCCGATAAGGTGCTCATTGGTGTGGCAGTCTTATTGTTCGTGCAACCCATTGAAATTTATTACATCGTCAAGGGACTGCTCAACCCGGATGCAATGCCTATGGATCTGGGCTATGGACATTTGTGGGGAGTGTGCTACGATGCATGTGCCAACGGCTCTTTCCTCGATGTGGCAAAGGCTGGTTTGACAACGGGACTGCCCATTAACTTCGGTTGGGCGATTGAGCATGGTCGTCTCACTCAGACTCTTATGCTCTTTGTGGTAGGTATGCTGTTGGGACGCAAGCGTCTCTTCATCAATGAGGATAGCAATCTTGGCTTTTGGAAAAAGGCGATGGTGGTTTCCCTGTTGGTGTTCGCTGTAACCCAGGTGCTGCTTCTCACCATATCTATTGACGAGTTGCCAGTTTGCATTGGTACGAGTCTTGAAATTCAGCTCACTGCATGGCGCAATTTCGCTATGATGACATTCTATGTTGGTGGCATCACACTGCTATATTACACCACACGTGCCCGCAAAGCTATTTCACGCCTTGAGTGCATTGGCAAGATGAGTCTTACCGACTATCTCCTACAGAGCATCATTGGTGGATTTATCTTCTACAACTGGGGTCTTGGCCTCTATACGGTAAGCCATCATAGGATGAGTTTTGTTCTCGGCATCTTGTTCTGCATCTGCCTCTACTACTTCTGCCGATTTTGGACAAGCCGTTTCCGCAGAGGACCATTGGAGGAACTATGGGCAAGGGCTACGCATATAAAGATTAGGCGTTAGCTGTTCCTGTCCTTCATTATTGCAGCAAAATTGTCAATCGACCATTTTATCATTGGGCGACATGCTTCCATGAAGGAGTGGGCACGGGGAGTGAGTGCATAATCGGTGCGAGGAGGAACCTCGGCATATACCGTGCGCACGAGGAAACCATCGGTCTCAAGGTTCCTTAGTGTCGTTGTCAATACCTTTTGGGATATGTCGGGAATTGCCTTGCGCAGTTCGGTGAAACGCATGGGCGCAGGGTGGATGATCAACTCGTGCATGATGAGCAACGACCATTTGTCGCCCACTCTCGCAAGAATGTTGCGCACAGGGCAATCAGGGAATAATGTATCTCCGATATAAATGCTTTTGTCTTTTTCCATAATCAGTGTTTCCTATATATACAGAAAAACGGAAAAGGCTATAGTTTTATTGCCTTTCCCGTCTTATTCCTGATTTTTTTTCGTCCTTTACGGTTGGGATACGCAGCCTCTGGGAGTGCAGGCATCCCGCCTGCGGCCTGCCGAGAAAGCATATTTTACTCCTGTTGTTATTTTGATTACTCTCTACGCAGGCTGCGGGCGAGGTGGTATTTCCTTTCAACCGTACAGGTCGGTTTTTCCTATTCTTCTACCACCCCATCTGCCATGGTGTACTGTTCCAATGAGCCTGCCTTACCCTGAATACAAATATATACCAATGGCACATCGCCCGTACACTTTGTATTGCGGCTTACTTCGGGAGCCACTCTTACGATGCTGCCCGATGCCACTGGTTCCTCCTTGCCGTCGAGGATAAACACGCCCTCACCACCCAGCACCACATACACCTCCTCATTCTGCTTGTGGTGATGGAAGAAAGGAACACAGGCTCCTGGTGCGAGCGTGCCGAATGACAACTCGATGGATGTAGTTCCCAATATGTCCTTCACGAATGCCTTGCCCTCGAAAGAATCGAGGTTCCCCACTGTGGCCACGCTGTAGCCCTCAGTTGATTTCACTAATTCTGCCTTGTTCATAATATTACTTCTATTGTTGATTTGACGGTGCAAAGTTACGGATTTTTTCCGATTCCTGCAAGAAGGTACATCCGGGGAAGTAAGTAACCTCAAAGAAACTATTGTTGATTATCAGTGGTTTACAGAATGAATATTTATGAATAATTATAAGATTATGTTATAGTATGGATTTTCCTATTGTATTATAGGGAAATACCCTTGCATGATTAACAGAAACCTATTACCTTTGCACAAAAAACAAAAATAGGTAATTGATATGGAAAGAAAATTATTTATCATTATGCTGCTCTCTTTGATGACAATGGGAGTAATTGAATCTAAGGCTCAGGATTTTAGACATAAGCATGAGCCAAGGGAGCAAAGATTGTTCTGTCTCAGCGACGAGAAGTTCACCATATTATATAATAAGGTGAAGAATGCCAGTTTCGATGCCCCCAAGATGGACCTCATAGAGGTGGCGAGTCTTGGTGCGTTTTATTCCTGCGAGCAGTGCGCGTCGATTATGAGCATATTCTCCTTTGGCGACAAGAAACTTGCCGCCCTCAGACTGATGGCTCCACGTATTCTATAAGAATGGCACGAGATATACAGGCAAGAATAACACATCCTTATCTTTACCTATATCCTTGGTGTAAACCAAGTATTTCCTGTCTATGCGGTCTGAAAACTTTTCCGCAAATAGATCGAGAGAAACATGCCTTTTGTAGCTTGATGACTTGACCTCAAGTGGACATATTTTTGAATGTTGCGAAAGCAGGAAGTCTATTTCGTATAGATGATTGCTTGTTTTGCTGGGAAATGTGTAATAGAACAGTTCATTGCCCGATGCCTTCAGCATTTGAGCCACCACATTCTCATACACGTAACCCATATCTGCAGACAGTTTGTCGCTTAGGAGTTTTTGATATATGATATTCTCAGTGAAGTCCTTGTCCTTGAATGCCTGGGTGACAAACAGTCCTGTATCCGACATAAACATCTTATATCGTGATACATTGCGATGAAGATTCATTCCTACACTTGGGTCATTGGCGTGATAGGCAATGTTTATTGTCATCGAGTCTTCCATGTCCGCTATTACCGATTCTATGATTTCCTGTCGTGTATCGCCGATAGTGCCAGATATGTTGTATCTGGATGCATTGCCTGTTAGTTGGGCTGGTATTGCAGAGTACAATTTGGATGCACGTCCCGTTGGGTCTATCTTCCTGAAGTCATCTTCATATAGTTCTATGATACTCCGTTTAACGGAATCTACAAAAGACAAGTTCTTGTCCTTTAGATATGCATCAACAGCTTGTGGCATACCGCCAACAAGCATGTATAGCCTGAAATCTCTCATGAGTTTTCTGTGTACTGCATCACCGAACGGTCGCATTCTTGTAAAGTTGTCCTTGATGAGCTGCATTGTCACATCGTCTCCCTGCGCCCACTTAAACTCTTCGTAATCCATAGGATATAGTGTCAATCGGGTTTCCTCGCTTGGTATAACTATGTCCTTCACGTTTTTTCTCAGTGTCAAGAGCGAGCCTGTCTCAATATAGTCGTATCTTCCATCTTTTACCAAATATTTTATGGCTTGCCTGGCGAGAGGTTGCAACTGTATCTCGTCGAAGATGATTACTGACTCGCGACGATATAACACGACTTTCATAAGTTGCTGAAGACGAATGAAGAAATAGTCGAGGTCGGACAAGTCATCAAACCAACTATTGACTTCCTTTGATATGTTTGCGAAGTCAATCAATATGTATGACTTATATTCCTTTTTGGCAAAGTCTTCTACAATAGTGGATTTTCCCACTCGTCTTGCTCCCTTAATCAAGAGGGCAGTCTTACCATCTTGCTCATTTTTCCATTTGAGCATCTTGTCGTATATCTTTCTCTTAAACACCATATTACATTACTCTTAATTATTGAAATTCCGGTGCAAAAATACAAAGAAAAACGGAAATCCCCAAATCTTTTTTCAAAAAATGTAGGAAAATCCCCAAATCTTTTTCCATAAAATATAGGAAAATCCCCAAATCTTTTGGGGCAGAGGTTAATAAAGTAACTGTATAACTTACCTTTTGGTTAGTGTCTTCTTTGTATGTTTAGTTGCATAGCAATAGGATAATATGTAATTTTGCTGAAAAAAAGACATGAAAGAACCAGTTATGCATTTCGACGGTCCTGTATGGAGACCGCCTTATGAGGCGACATCGCAGTTGCTTCAGGTGACGGCAGGATGCACATGGCATCGATGCAAGTTTTGTACACTGTATGGCAAGCAGCGCTTCCGTATGTCGCCAATGTCGGAGATAGAGGCTGACTTGAAGGTGATTCACCAGTTTCAGCCTCGAGCCCGCAGGTTTTTTCTCACAGGAGCCAATCCCTTTGTGCTGACTGTCAATCGACTGACTGATATAGCCTTGCTGATAAGGAAATATGTGGGTGAGGGACAGCCTACCATCGGATGCTTCGCGCGAATAACTGACGTCTCAAAGAAATCTGTGGAAGAATTGCGCCAGCTTCATCACTTGGGATTCGACTATCTGACAATAGGAGTGGAAAGTGGTGACTCAGATACATTGGCAAGAGTGAATAAGGGATATACGTCAGATGATATCTTGGAACAATGCTCCAAACTCGATGAGGCGGGAATACGCTATAACTTCTTCTATCTTGTGGGACTTGCAGGCAAGGGATGTGGCGAGCGCAATGCCCTCCGCTCTGCGGATGTATTCAATAAGCTACATCCCGTAAGCATTGGTTTCCTTTCACTTACATTATTCCCAGAAAGCCAACTGTATCAGGAAATTGGGGAGGGACTGTATGAGGAAGCCTCAGAGTATGAACGTATTGACGAGATGATGTGCCTCATAGGGCATCTCACTTGCAAAACCCATATCCTTGCACGAACGGTGAGCAATCCAATTCCGTTTACAGGCTCTTTGCCCACCGACAGGCAATTGCTGATTGACGATTTACGAAATGTGAAAGAGCGTCTGAGCGAGGAGCAGTTGCGAAGTTACAGAGACAGCATAAAGTCGCTGTGATGCCTAATGTTGTTGCAGCCTTGCACGTTGTATTTCCTCAAAATGCAGTTGTCCCCATTCCACCACGTAGCTTATTTCCCTCAGGAAATTGCGGGCGAGGGGAGTGAGGGAGTATTCCACGCACGGAGGCACTGAGTCGTGTGATGTGCGCACCACAAGTCCCTCGACTTCAAGATAGTCGAGGGTAGAGGCAAGCACCTTCTCTGAAATATGTGGAATCGTGCGGAACAAGTCGCCGAAGCGTATGCCTTTGTCCGTCTTGTCTCCGCACGCTTCCTCTATTCTCATCATTGCCACCAAAGCCCATTTCTGGCTCATCCATTCCAGCACAGGTGCTGCATGGCAGTAGTCGTAATCAAGTTTCTTCATTATTCAATTAAGGATGATGTTATGCTATGTATATCCGATATCCTGTCGGCAAGATAGAGAGGTAAGTTCAGAAGGTCATCATCCTTGCGGATATTTCTTGTGGAAAAGCGCAAAGACAAGGACGGAGAATAGGTCTTGCGGTAAATGGACAGGCTCTTTGCCTTGACATTAGTTTCAGACTTTTCCTCCACAGGCACTATGCCATTATCCATCTGCAAGACAAATTCCACTTCTGCTGTATTGCCTGATGTCCAGTAAAAAATACTGTCGCCAAATTGCCGTCTTAATGACTGTAAGACATAGTTTTCAGACAATATACCCTTGAACTCGGTGAATAGTCTGTTACCCGACATTGCAGACTGTGCTGACGTTCTCTTTCCAAGCCTTCAGGTCGTTAAATATATCTCTTGCAATTTCCATTCCTATGAATTTGTGGCAAAATTACACATTTTTCCTATGAAAAGCGTGAGATATTGCACATTTTTATATTTATTATCCTCAAAGGGGGGTATTAACAAGCTATTTAACATTCGTTATTTATGGCATTCTTCATCATTGTTTATAATATTCTTCAAAAACCAATCCATGCCTACAGGCAAGAAGAGGTCGTGCCCTGCGTTATTCAAATGGGCTGTGTCTTTGGGTCCTTGGAAATACTTCTTGCGGAACTCTTCGTCGCGCACCTTTATTATTGAACCCTTGCGATAATTGTTCAATACAGGAACACCATGCTGCTTGCAAATCTTCAGGATTGTCTTGCACACCTGCTTGAATCCGGGATAATCACAATACCATGGAGTGACATACCCTATCTTTGCATGGGGACACTGTATCTTGATGTTGGTAATCAGCAGTGTCAGTGAGTCTCTGAACATAATGAGCGAGTCCTTGTTGTCTTTCACCTTGAACGCATCATTGTGTCCGCCGATGATGATTACATAATCGGCTTCCGGGTCCATCTGTGTAGTCTTGGTGTACATAGCCTGACCGAAATTGTATTTGCCGTCGTGTGTGCGGTCAAATGCCACACAACCGCCGTTACGCCCGTAATTGTTATAGGTGAGACCTAATTTCTTCGCCATTTTATAGTGCCATGCCTCCTCCACTGGTCTTTTGTGATTCTTGACATAAGAGTCACCGATGATATTAAGTATTTTTGTGCCGTTCTGGCCTTCTCCACTGTAATTGGCAACCGACACATCCTGTGCATTTATTATCGACACAATAGTCAACAATAGCGTGATGAATAATATTCTTTTCATTTCTTCAATTAATCGTTAGATATACACTGTTTTTATTAGTATTTAATTTATCTGCAAAATTACAGTGTTTGTAGTAAAGTGGACTATATTATTTGTCATTTTTCCACAGTTATTTGTCGAAATCCATTTCAAGAATAGGATTGCCCATTAAATTTTTGGTAATTTTGTCTTGATTCTGCAAAAAATACGCTATCTTTGCAGCTGGAAATACTAACTTCAAAAAACAACGAATGAAAAAGCTAATAATACTATCATTCTTAATTCTTGCTACTGGCATAGAAAACGTAGAGGCTCAACAGAGTATAGACCTGTCAGGCAAATGGAAATTCGGTATCGGTACAGAAGCCACCTGCGACGACTTCGTTAGTCTGCCCGGCTCGATGCAGACTAACGGGAAGGGTGACAAAGTGACCGCACGCACCGTATGGACAGGTTCTACCTACGACTCCTCCTACTATTTTAATCCTTTTATGGAGAAATACCGCATGGAGGACAACGTGAAATATCCTTTCTTCCTCACACCCGACAAACACTATGTGGGAACGGCATGGTATAAGCGAACGGTAAGCATACCAAAGACATGGAAGGGGAGACGTGTATGGCTCTTCCTCGAACGTCCTCATATAGAGACCACCGTGTATGTGAACGGACGGGAGGCAGAACACCAGATGTCGCTCTCGACGCCTCACGAGTATGATATAACCGACTATTTACAGATAGGGCGCGACAATGAGATTGCCATCAGGGTGTATAATGGCATAGAGAATGTTGGAGTGGGGCAGGACTCTCACAGTGTGACCGACCAGACTCAAGGCAATTGGAACGGCATAGCAGGGCGCATAGAGCTACGCACCTTTCCCCAGCCTCGTATTCGAATAGTGCCCGATATTGCATCGCGTGAGGTAAGCGTCATTGTTGACGGCGAATGCCACAGGTTTGCGCTTGGAGATTCAATGAGGCTCTGGAGCGAGTACGACCCTTATCTATATACGCGCACGGTGAGCCATAAAGGCAGAAATATTTCCGTTACCTTCGGCATCCGTGACATAAAGATAAAAGACAGGCAGTTCTACCTCAATGGCAATCCGATATGGCTGCGCGGAACGTTGGAGAACTGCTGTTTCCCCGAAACAGGGTTCCCGCCTACCGACGAGGAGTCGTGGCTTCGCATATTTGAAAAATGCAAGGAATATGGGTTGAACCACGTGCGCTTCCATAGCTACTGTCCACCTGAGGCAGCCTTTGCCGCCGCCGACAAGATGGGTATGTATCTGCAGCCCGAAGGACCCTCGTGGCCCAACCACGGAGTGAAACTGCGCAGAGGGCAGGTCATTGACGAATATCTTCTTGAAGAGTCGCGACGGATTATCGATACCTATGGTCATCATCCCTCGTTTGTAATGATGGCAGCAGGAAATGAACCGGCAGGCGATTGGGTGAACTACTGCAATGACTGGGTCAAGCAAATGCACGACTACGACTCGACAAAAGTATATTGCGGAGCGTCAGTAGGTGGCGGATGGGCTTGGGACGATGGTTCGGAGTATCATGTAAAAGGTGGGGCAAGAGGTCTTGACTGGAACAACCGAAAGCCACAGTGCAACGATGATTTCAATACAATGATTGACTTCCCGCGCAACTATCGTAGCTCAGAACCGAATCGCTCGCCCATCGTCGCTCACGAGGTAGGGCAGTGGTGTGCATTTCCCGACTTCAGTGAGATTTCACAATATACAGGTGTCTATAAGGCCAAGAATTTCGAAATATTCCAAGACTTGCTTAACGCCAACGGCATGGCATCGCAAGCTAAGAAGTTCCTGACGTCAAGTGGACAACTGCAAAAGCTATGCTATAAATACGACATTGAGCGCAACTTGCGCACTCGCGACTATGCCGGATTCCAATTGTTGGGACTTAACGACTATAGTGGTCAGGGCACAGCCTTGGTTGGTGTGCTCAATGTGCATTGGCATGAGAAGGGCTATGCCAATGCTGACGAATGGCGAGAGTTTTGCTCACCTATGGTGCCTTTGGCAAAGCTTCCGAAATTTGTGTTCTCTGCAAATGAGACACTTACTGCATCGGTGGATGTTTATAATGCACTACACGACATGCAAGCCAACATCACATATAGCATCAACAACAACAATGACGGCACAAGTGTGGCAAATGGCACCTTGGCAAATCTCACATTGCCATTGGGCAAACATTCTGATGTGGCAAGCATCCGGTTTGACCTTTCATCCATTACCCTTCCGTCGAAGTTGACTCTTTACATCAAGATTAACGGGCAATGGAACAACCATTGGGACTTTTGGGTTTATCCCGAGATAACTGATAATGAACTGGCCACAGATGCCATTCACGTCACTGACACCCTTGACGCAGCGGCACTCTCAGTGCTCGAAAAGGGCGGCAAGGTGCTTATTGCGGCTGCGGGTAAGGTGACATTAGGCAACGACGTGAAACAGTCATATTTGCCCGTATTCTGGAACACTTCGTGGTTTAAGATGCGCCCACCTCACACCACTGGAGCCTATATAGACCAAGGGCATCCACTGTTCAGTCACGGCTTCCCCACCGACTCGTGGAGCAACCTCAACTGGTGGGAACTGCTCAACAAGGCGCAGGTGATGAACCTTATGGAACTGCCCGCCGACTATCAGTCGCCTGTACAACCCATCGACACATGGCACGTCAGCCGTAAGTTGGGCATGATTGTAGAGGCGCAAGTGCTCAACGGCACACTGCTCATGACCACGATGGACATCAATCGTGATCTTGCTGACCGTCTTGTGGCACGCCAGATACGCCATGCCATCCTCAGTTATATGCAGAGCGAGGATTTCAGGCCATCACTCCGTCTCAGTCCCGAAACAATAACCCACTTCTTCACTAAGACCGCCCCAAAGGTGGATATGTTCACCAACGACTCTCCCGACGAACTAAAACCTGCTTTGAAGTGACATTTGCAAAATGAAAAAATTAAATTATGAAACATATAATGAATAAAATAATCACATACCTTGCCGCGGTATGCTTAACCGCACAGGCTTACGCGACATCAGCGCCCGAAGTGAAATGGGATAGTAAAAGCTTGATAATCGACGGGAAACGCGTCGTTCCCGTCATGGGCGAGGTGCATTTCTCGCGTATTCCCGCAACAGAGTGGAAGGACGAGGTGAGGAAGATGAAGGATGGAGGAGTGACCATCATTGCCACCTACGTATTCTGGAATCACATAGAGGAACAGGAGGGCATATTCAATTGGAGCGGACAGCGCGACCTCAGACGTTTCATCGAAATATGCAAGGAAGAGCAACTGCCCGTGATATTGCGCATAGGACCGTTCTGCCACGGTGAGGTGCGCAACGGAGGCATCCCCGACTGGGTGTTTGCTAAAGGATGCAAGACACGTTCGCAGGATCCTGTCTTCCTGTCTTTTGTGGAAAAACTTTATAGACAGATTTTCTCACAGATACAAGGACTGCAATGGAAGGACGGCGGACCGCTTATTGCGTGCCAGTTTGACAACGAATACCGTGGCTCCGGCGACTATCTGATGGCACTGAAGCACATTGCCAAGGGCATAGGTTTCGACCTTCCTTTCTACACCCGCACAGGATGGCCCGAACTCTCCAAGCCAGTGCCATTCGGCGAGATGCTGCCGCTCTACGGCGACTATGCCGACGGATTCTGGGAAAGGTCGATTAAGGAGACGGCGGGTAATTACTACAAGGCTTTCAATTTCAAGGCATACCGTTCCTCCACCGCCATCGCCACTGAACAACTCGGCAATCAGAAGGAGAAACTGATTGACGGCGATGAGCAGTATCCTTATTTCACTTGCGAATTAGGCGGAGGCATGATGCCAGCCTACCACCGCCGTCCATACGTATATCCAGAAGATGCATATTCAATGGCATTGGTGAAACTCGGCAGCGGCTCAAACCTCCTCGGCTACTATATGTATCACGGAGGAACAAACCCGGATGGACTGACATGGCTCAACGAGACACAGCGAACCATAGCAACAAACTACAACGACATGCCGGTGAAGAACTACGACTTCCAGGCACCACTTGGTGAGTTCGGACAAACCTTGCCTCATTACTACATGCTGCGCAAGCTACACCTCTTCATGCACGACTATGGAGAACAGCTCGCCCCGATGGAAGCTACATTCCCTTGTCCACAGGACATAGCCAAAGGCGACGACTCGTTCCTTCGCTGGTCATACCGCTCGCAAGGCAACAGCGCGTTCATCTTCATCAACAACTACGAACGACTGCAGAACATCTCGACGAAGCGAGGCATCAGGCTCGAAGCTTGTGGAGTCAAACTACCCAAACTCACTATTCCCGCTCGCACGATGTGCATACTGCCCATTAATATAGATGGTATCAAGTATGCCACGGCACAGATTATAGCAAAGCGCGACGGCAAAATATTCATGGAACAAATAAAAGGCATACCCACAACCATTGCCTTGCAAAATGGAAAGGTTCTGAAAAACCTTAAGCCTCAAGGCACAGCCAATCCCGTCTGCGGAAATATCTATCTGCTGACAAGCGAAGAAGCGGAACGGCTCTTCCTCCCGAAATACGCCGAAGAGGATCTCCAGATTGCGGTAGAATATAATAAGGTGAAAGAAGCCGGCCCATTTCGCACGATTACCATTGGAGCAAGAGGAGTGGCAGAAGAGCCAACCGACGAGGACTTCGCCAATGCCGCCGTGTATAAAATCACGTTGCCCTCAGAAGCCGTGGCTAAGGCAAACAGCCTGCTCTGCATAGAATACCAAGGCGACTGCGCCCGACTCTATGCCAACGGCAAGCTCATTGCCGACCAGTTCCAGTACGGCCGTCCCTTCCTTCTTGGGCTTTGGCGACTGCCCGAAGGCACCACCCAGCTTGAGCTCCGCATTCTCCCCCTACAAGCCGATGCTCCAATCTATCTCCCCAAGGAGGCAGACAAGACTCCTGGTGAAGGAGTGAAGAAGATAATGAGACTATCGCTTCCCCACAACCCCAAGGTTAGTCTGTAGCTGTGCAACGCTGCTGGCTCCTATGAGCACCGAGGTGACGCCACGGGTGTCGAGAATCCACTTCAAGGCTTTCTCTGCGAGTGTCATGCCCGCTGCCTGCGCCTCGGTGTTCCACTGGCGCAGTTGTTCGAGGAGTGTGTCGGTAAGAGCTGACTTCTTCAGGAAATGCTCCTTCGACATACGGCTGTCCTCGGGAATGCCGTCGAGATAGCGGTTGGTGAGGAGTCCCTGGGCAAGGGGCGAGAATGAGATAAAGCCCACTCCGCTCTCATGGCAGAGGTCGATTATCCCCTCGTCCAGCGGAGCGCGGTCAAGCATGTTCAGACGTCCCTGATATATAAGAAGAGGTGTGTCGCGGGCGGCAAGATAGTCGATGGCGAATCGTGTGGCTTCGAGAGGCCAGCGCGAGATTCCAAGATATAGAGCCTTGCCTCGCTTCACTATGTCAACCATCGCCTGAAGAGTCTCCTCAAGCGGAGTCTCAGGGTCATAACGATGACTGTAGAATAGGTCAACATACTCAATGTTCATGCGCTTGAGACTCTGATCGATACTCGCCATGAGATACTTGCGTGAGCCCCAGTTGCCGTAGGGTCCGGGCCACATGTCATATCCCGCCTTGGTGCTGATGAACATCTCGTCGCGATAGGTTTGGAAATCATC
>CALZYS010000047.1 GCA_945830345.1 uncultured Prevotella sp. | reverse complement strand
CAAAAAGAACGTAAACGATGACGTTAGTGAATAAAGTACTGCTAATTTACACCGGTGGAACGATTGGAATGAACAGAAATCCACGCACCGGAGCCCTCGAACCGTTCAAGTTTGAGCACCTGCTTGCCAACGTGCCCGAACTGAATGACTTCGACGTGGAAATCAATACCTATCAGTTTACTCCTCCCATCGACTCAAGCGATATGTCGCCAGCCTTGTGGATAGACCTTGTGCATATCATTGCCAACAACTATGCCCAATATGACGGTTTCGTGATACTCCACGGCACCGACACCATGGCATATACAGCCTCAGCCCTGAGTTATATGCTCGACAATCTGACCAAGCCTGTCATCCTCACCGGTTCGCAGTTGCCGATAGGACAGTTGCGCACCGACGGCAAGGAAAATCTCATCACCAGCATAGAGATTGCCGCTGCCAAGAAGCACGACGGAAGGGCAATGGTGCCCGAGGTGGGAATATACTTCAACGGGCATCTCATGCGAGGCAACCGCACCACGAAGCAGAGTGCCGACAAGTTTAACGCCTTCGAGAGCTTCAACTACGGACACTTGGCCGATGCAGGAGTGACTATCGACTATCACGAGAACCGAATTATTGAGCCGGACTTCGACAAACCGATGGAACCGCGATTCCAGCTCGACCCGAGCGTGCTCGTGTTTACGATATTCCCCGGAATACAGGAAAATCTCGTCAGACAGATACTCACCACTCCCGACCTACGCTCCATCGTGATGCGCACCTACGGCAGCGGCAACGCTCCGCAATATCCATGGCTCATCAAACTGCTGAAGGATGCCACTGCCGCCGGCAAGGTGATAATCAACATCAGTCAGTGTATGGCTGGAAGTGTTGAGATGAGCCGATACGACACGGGCTACCAGTTGAAGACGGCGGGAGTGATCAGCGGATATGACAGTACGGTGGAGAGTGCTGTCACCAAACTGATGTATCTTCAGGCGAGATATAACGACTCCCATCAAGTGCGCAACTTCATGTCGCGGAGCATCAGAGGGGAAATTACTATTTAATTAGGAATGAGGAATGAGGAATTAGGAATGAGGAATTAGGAATTAGGAATGAGGAATTATGGACATAGACGCTATAATACAAAAGAATATAGGGCTGTTGGCAAAGCACTCGGTGAAGGAGGACTCGCTCGTTCCCGGAAGCCATGCCCCTCTGCCCTCCATCGAATCCATCAAGAAGATAATATCATTGGTAAAAAATATTATCTTCACCGACTACTTCTACAAGAGGCAGCCGGAGGAGGAGATACGCTCTTATTACATCGGCATCCACATGGAGCAACTGTATCAGGAGTTGAAGGAGCAGATAGCAAGAGGACTGCTGTTCAACAGCGACCTCGACGAAGAAGCCACTCCTGCCAAGGCAAAGGTGATGGCGGCTGAGTTTATCGACCGACTGCCATCTATCAAGCACATGCTCTATACTGACGTAGAGGCAATGTTCGCCGGCGACCCTGCCGCAACCAACTACGGCGAGGTGATATATTGCTATCCCGTGGTGAACGCGATGACTCACTACAGATGTGCCCACGAGTTGCATCTGATGGGCATACCGGTGCTGCCGAGGATTATCACCGAGTTGGCCCACTCCAAGACGGGTATAGACATCCATCCCGGAGCGTCAATCGGCGAATACTTCTGCATCGACCACGGTACAGGTGTGGTTATAGGCGAGACTTGTATCATAGGCGATCATGTGCGCCTCTATCAGGGTGTCACCCTAGGAGCCAAGAGCTTTAAGTATGATAATGAAGGTAATATGGTCAACTGTCCCCGCCACCCGATACTTGAGAGCAACGTGACGGTGTATAGCAACTCGTCGATTCTCGGACGCGTCACCATCGGACAAGGCTCTGTCATAGGCGGTAACATCTGGCTCACGCATAGCGTGCCCCCAGGCTCCAAGATTCTGCAGTCGAAGGCTGTGGACGTGTCGTTCGAGGATGGACTGGGGATCTGATTTTCTGAGAAAATCAGAAATTAAAGAATTAAAGAATTAAAAAATTAAAGTTTCGTTAGCGCGGAATTTACAGAAACGAAGTTTGACGAAGTCAATAAAAAGAATTAAAGGCCTAAATAAATATAAATTAATAATTATGAAGAAACTACTAATCAGTATATTCATTGGAGCGACGGCATTGCAAGGTGCTGTGGCACAGAAGAGTAGTGCGTGGAATACGCCCGAACTCAATCAGCAAAACAGGGAGCAGAGAAGGGCTAACTTCTTTGCTTACGAAAACATTGGGCTTGCCGAACAAGGAGACAAGACTAAGTCGGACCGCTATCTCTCGATGGAGGGAACATGGAAATTCAACTTTGTGAAGAATCATCAGGATGCCCCGAAAGACTTCTTCCGCACCGAATACAACGATGAGGACTGGGTGGAATTCCCCGTTCCAGGACTCTTCGAAATCAATGGTTATGGGGATAAGATTTATAAGAATGTTGGATATGCCTGGTGCACAACATTCAAGACCGACCCACCATACATCGGCGAGACCGACAACTACACAGGTTCGTATCGTCGCGAGTTTAATCTGCCCTCATCGTGGAACGGCAGCGACGTCTTCTTCCATGTAGGCTCTGCCACAAGCAATCTCTCGGTATGGGTCAACGGCAAGTATGTCGGTTATAGCGAGGACTCGAAGATTGCAGCCGAATTTAACATCACCAAGTATCTCAAGAAGGGCAAAAATCTCATTGCGATGCAGGTGATGAGATGGTGCGACGGTTCGTATCTCGAGGATCAGGACTTCTGGCGATTCACGGGTATTGCCCGCGAGGTGTATCTATATGCCCGCGAGAAGACACGCATTGCCGACATAATTCTCAATGCCGACCTTGTCAACGGATATAAGGACGGAAAACTCACCTTCGACATTCCGCTTGCAGGCGACAAGAAGGCGAATATCGACCTGACATTGAAAGATGCAAGCGGCAAGGTGGTCAAGACGCTGTCGCTCCCCTCGATGTCGCCCTCGCCACGAGGTGTGATTGAGGTGGCAGGAGTAAAGCCTTGGTCAGCAGAGACACCTTATTTATATACCCTCGACATCACGCTGAAGAAAAGCGGACGCGAGATAGAGAGCGTGAGCAAGAAGATTGGATTCAGAAAGGTGGAGATAAAGGGCGGACAAATGCTCGTGAACGGACAAGCTGTGTTGATAAAGGGAGCCGACCGTCATGAGCTCGACCCCGAGACAGGCTATGTAGTTAGCTTGGAGCGCATGATACAGGACATCAAGATAATGAAGCAACTCAACATCAATGCCGTGCGCACCTGCCACTATCCCGACGACCCTCGATGGTATGACCTCTGCGACCAATACGGACTCTATGTCACTGCCGAGGCAAACGTCGAATCACATGGTATGATGTATGGTGACAGAAACCTTGCAAAAGACTCCCGCTTCCATAAAGCTCATCTTGAACGTAATGAGGCTAACGTGCTGACACTCAGAAATCATCCGTCAATCATTGTATGGAGTCTTGGCAACGAGGCAGGATATGGCAAGAACTTCGAGGATGCATACGATTGGGTGAAAGCCACCGACAAGACACGCCCAGTGCAATACGAACCGGCAGGCAAGGAAGGCAAGACCGACATCTTCTGCCCGATGTACTACGGATATGGCGGTTGCGAGGCTTACTCCAAGGGCGACAATCCCCGTCCGCTCATCCAGTGTGAGTATGCTCATGCCATGGGCAACTCGATGGGCGGATTCAAGGAGTATTGGGATATCATCCGCAAATATCCTAAGTATCAGGGCGGATATATCTGGGACTTCGTGGATCAGGGGTTAGCTGACGTGAGTCCGATAACCGGCAGAAGAATATTCACCTACGGAGGCGATTACGGACGCTATCCCGCAAGCGACTACAACTTCAACAGCAACGGACTTATAGCTCCCGACCGCCGTCTCAATCCGCATGCACATGAGGTGGGATATTACTATCAGAACATTTGGATAGAGAACGTGAAGGCCTCGGAGGGTAAATACACCATATATAATGAGAATTTCTTCCGCCCGACGGATTATCTCACTCTCGATATCAGCGTCAGCGTGAACGGCGAACCTAAGTTCAGCTATGCCGAGAGGAATATCGACGGCATTGCTCCGCAGACACGCAAGGAGTTTGCATCCACAGTGCTTGCCGATAAGATAGCAGAGCTGAAGAAGCAGAATCCCGCTGCCGAGATTACCCTCGCCTTCTACTTCAAATCAAAGAACGGCGAACCGCTCATAGACAAGGGACAACTGCTCGCCAAGTATCAAGAGGTGGTGCAGCCCTACACCTACCCCACCCTCACTGCCGCTGCCGAGGGCAATATGCCGAAAATCACCGAGACCGAGGCATACATCAAGATGGAGGCAGCCGACATGGCAGTCACCATCGGCAAGTGGACGGGATGGATTGACTATCTCGATGTCAACGGCAAGGAGATGCTCGTGGATCGCGAGAGCATCACGCCCAACTTCTGGCGTGCCCCAACGGACAACGACTACGGGGCAAGACTCCAGCAGCGATTTGCCGTATGGAAGAATCCGGGATACAAGCTCACGGATATCAGTCACACTGCCGATGGCAACAACCGTGTGGTGAAGGCTCTCTTCACACTCGAAAACGCCAAGGGACAGTTGGCGATGACCTATACACTGAAGCCCGACGGCACATTGCTCGTGGCTCAGGACTTCACCGCCGACAAGACGGTGGAGAAGGGAGCTGAGATGTTCAAGTTTGGTATGCAACTGCAAATGCCCGAGCGATTCAACACCATTGAATATTACGGCAGAGGCCCCATAGAGAACTATTCCGACCGCAACAACAGTGAGTTTATCGGCAACTACACCGCCAACGTGGGCGACGAATACTACGAGTATATCCGTCCGCAAGAGAGCGGCAACCACACCGACGTGCGCACATTCAAGGTGTATGACAAGGCCACGGGCGAGGGACTCCTCTTCATGAGCGACGCACCGATGCAGTGCAGTGCCATCAACTATCTTATGGACGACCTCGACGACGGTATGCACAAGGACAAGAAATGGGGACACCATAGTGGCGACCTCATCCCGCGCCATCTCACCTACGTCAACATCCTGAAGTATCAGATTGGATTGGCTTGCGAGAACAGTTGGGGAGCATGGCCCTTGCAGCAGTATCGCCTGCCGTATAAGGACTATTCGTTCAGATTTATAATTAAGAGTACTAAATAATATTTGCATAAAAAGATGAAGAAATCATTTGTTTTGGCCGCCCTCCTGCCATTGGCAGTGGCTGCCCAGGATATGAAGAAAGACCTGAATGCCGAACTGAAGGCCCTGGTGGAATTTCCGGCTACTGTTCCAGCCGGCAACTATAGTGGAATAACATGGCTTGGCGGCAATGAATATGCCGTTGTGTGCGACAAGGCCAAGGCGGATGGCTTCTTCATCTTCCACATCAACATCGACCCCGACACGGGTGTCATCTCCCATGCCTACAACAATGAGTTCCGTTCGAGCGGATACGCCAACCGGGACATGGAAGGCATAGCATTCCTGCCCAAGGACACCACGATATTCATCAGTGGCGAGGGTGACAACAGTATCAAGGAATACAAGTTGAAAACAGGCAAATACACCGGCAGGGAACTCAAAATGCCCGACTCACTGAGGCTGTCAGCCCCCAACTATGGATTTGAGTCGCTCACATATAATGCCCGTCAGAGGCATTTCTGGACAGTCAGCGAGAGCACCCTTCCCATCGACGGCTATCCGTCGTCACTTAAGGACAAGCATCAAAACGTGCTTCGCCTGCTTTGCTTCGACGACACATCGTTGAAGATGATCGGCATGTATGCCTATCTGATGGACTTCCCCAAGGCTACGGCAGAGTCATCTGATGGTTACTGCCACGGAGTGAGCGACATGTGCGCCCTCGACGACGGGCGACTGTTGGTGATGGAGCGCGAACTGTTTGTGCCGAAACTCAGGATAGGCGCGTGGGTGAATATCAAAATTTATGTCGTCGATCCAACGGTGAAGATGAAAGAGCCGTTTATTGAGAAAAAACTCCTCGTGGAGTTCAAGACTAAATTCACGGGGTTCAAGAACACCTTTGCCAACTTTGAGGGTATGTGTCTCGGACCGAAACTCAATGACGGACGTCAGACACTTGTGCTCATCTGTGACTCTCAAAACCAGCTCAAGAAACTCAAGGATTGGATAATGACTATCATCATAGATTAGGATTTTTAGTCTGATTAACATTTTTTTCTCATATCTTCTTTCCCAATTGAAGAATTATGTGTAACTTTGCACCTGTATTTTTATTAAAGGAAAGAAGATATGAGAAAATTGTTTATAACCGCTGCCATGGCCCTTACTGCCATTGGCGCAAATGCACAGAAAGTGAAGTACGAGATCAGCGGTATTGTTGCTGATTCGGTCAAGGAGGTCGTTGTTATTGTAAACAATGACAAAAATCAAACGTATAAATTTGCTGTTACAAATGGCAAGTTCACTGCCAACGGTGAGGCTGACAAGAACGACCTGCTGGAGGTGGGACACAACGTTTCCGAGGGATTCAACTCTATCGAAGCCATCAACGACGGCGAACCTATCGAGTTAAACCTCATAGAGAACACGGTCAAGGGTTCGTCGCAGAACACAGCCCTTGGCAATTTCATTAAAGCCAATGCCGCCGATGAGATCCGCATGATTGCGCTCGTGACGGAATACAGCGAACTCAGACAGAAGAAAACCGCCGAGGCTGATGCCCGCATCAAGGAAATCATGGCAGAGGCAGATGACATTAGGATGAAGGGCATAAAGTCTTTGCTCGAATATACCAAGGCCCACAAGGACGATGTCACTCCCGTGGCATTCATCCCAAATGTGATGTACGATCTTACGTACGACCAGTTGGCTGAGATTATCAATCCCGACGTTGCCTACTTCAACCACCCGCTGATGGCACGCCCCAAGAAACTTATGGACGGATTGAAGAAGCGCATGCCCGGAGCCATGTTCTCCGACCTCGTGATGAACGACACCGAGGGCAAGGAGCGCAAGCTCAGCGAGTGGGTTGGCAAGGGCAACTACGTGCTCGTTGACTTCTGGGCTTCGTGGTGCGGTCCTTGTCGTGCCGAGATGCCCAATGTGGTTGCTGCCTACGACAAATACCACGCCAAGGGATTCGACGTCGTGGGTGTCAGCTTCGACCAGAAGGAGGACGCATGGAAGAAGGCTATCGAGCAGATTGGAATGAAATGGCACAATATCTCCGACCTCAAGGGTTGGAAGTGTGCCGCCTCCGAGGTATATGGCATAAGCAGCATTCCCTCCAACATCCTTGTTGACGGTGAGGGCAAGATTGTGGCATCCGACCTCCGTGGCGAGGATCTCCAGCAGAAGCTCGCAGAGATATATAAATAGTTGACGAGTTAACGAGTCAACTAAAAAAATAACGATTAATGAACAGTCAATTTACAAAAGAAGTATCGCGCATATTAGCGCTCAGCAGAGAGGAAGCGGCTCGACTCGCCAACGACACCGTTGGGGCCGAGACGCTTCTGCTCGGCATATTGCGTCAGGGTAACACCACCGTTACAGAGGCATTAAGGCAACTGCACACCGACCCCCAGGAGATTAAGCTTGCGCTTGACAACAGACTCAGGGTCGATCATGTCATGGCTATGCCCAACATCGAGAGTATCGCGCTCAACGAGAGTGCCAACAATATTCTTCGCTTAGCTGTGCTCGAAGCCAGACGACAGCACAAGACCGAGGTTGACGTGGAGCATCTCATGCTCGCCATCCTCCACGACTTTGCCAACAACGGGGCAAAGATGGTGCTTGAGGAGAACAATGTCACCTACAACAAGTTCCTCGGACTTGTAGATCCCGAAAGTGCACCCAAGAACGGCATCGGACTGCCTGATGACGACGAGGAGGACGACGAACTCGAAAATGCCAGCGACAGCAGTTTCAATTCCTCTGCCAAGGGAGGAGCGTCGAACAGTGCCACTACCGCGAAAACCGAAAACGCCAACAGTGCGACTCCGGTGATCGACAATTTCGGCACCGACCTCACCGATCTTGCCTCGCGTGGCGCACTCGACCCCGTTGTGGGCAGGGAGAGCGAGATTCTCAGAGTGATGGAAATCCTCGGCAGACGCAAGAAGAACAATCCCGTGCTCATCGGCGAACCGGGTGTGGGCAAAAGTGCCATTGTCGAGGGATTGGCACAGATGATTGTCAACAAGCAGACATCGCCACTCTTCTACAACAAGCGACTTGTCAATCTCGACATGACATCCATCGTGGCAGGAACAAAGTATCGCGGACAATTCGAGGAACGTCTCAAGGCCTTGCTCAAGGAATTGGAAAACAATCCCGACATTATTATATTTATAGACGAGATTCACACCATCGTCGGAGCAGGAAGCACTCCGGGCACAATGGATGCCGCCAACATCATGAAACCGGCTCTCGCACGTGGAGTGATACAGTGTATAGGTGCCACCACCCTCGACGAATATCGCAACAGCATCGAGAAAGACGGTGCCTTGGAGCGCAGGTTCCAAAAGGTGATGGTGGAACCCACCACCAAGGAGCAGACTCTGCAGATTCTCACCAACATACGCGAGCGTTATGAGCAGCATCATCACGTCAGCTATTCGGATGACGCCCTCAAGGCTTGCGTCACTCTCACCGATAGATACATCTCCGACCGCCATTTCCCCGACAAGGCGATAGATGCCCTGGATGAGGCTGGTTCGCACATCCGCATCAGCAAATGTCAGGTGCCGCAGGAGATAACCGAAAAGCAGGATGAACTCAAGAGAGTGAAGAGTCAGAAACAGAGCGCGGTGAAAAACCAGAACTACGAACTGGCAGCCGCCTATCGCGACATGCAGACAAAGCTTGAGGCTGAACTGAAGGAGATGAACGAGCAATGGACCAAGGGCGACAACGTGGAGAAGCACGTTATCGACACACCGGATATAGAAAACGTGGTGTCGATGATGACGGGAATACCCGTGCAGAAACTTGGCGGCAAGGAGGAGATACGCCTCAAGGGTATGGCTTCCGAACTCAAGGGCACCGTGGTGGCTCAGGACAAGGCCATCGACAAGGTGGTGAAGGCCATTCAGCGCAACCGCGTGGGGCTCAAAGACCCCAATCACCCCATCGGCGTGTTCATGTTCCTCGGTCCCACCGGTGTTGGAAAGACATTCCTCGCCAAGAAACTCGCCGAGTTTATGTTTGGCAGCAAGGATGCGCTCATACGTGTCGATATGAGCGAATACTCCGAGCAGCACACCGTTTCGCGCCTCGTGGGTGCGCCTCCGGGATACGTTGGATATGGCGAGGGCGGACAGTTGACCGAGAAGGTGAGACGTCATCCCTACTCTGTCGTCTTGCTCGATGAAATCGAGAAAGCCCACGGCAATGTTTTCAACATGCTGCTGCAGGTGTTTGACGACGGACGCCTCACCGACGGCAACGGTCGAACGGTGGATTTCCGCAACACTGTCATCATCATGACCAGCAATGCGGGTACACGCCAGCTCAAGGACTTCGCCCGTGGTGTGGGTTTCACTGCCGCAGGAGCAGGCAACGGACTTGCCTCTGACGACAAGGACAAGGAATATGCACGCAGTATCATCCAAAAGGCACTGAGCAAGCAGTTCTCGCCCGAATTTCTCAACCGTCTCGACGAGATAATCACCTTCGACCAATTGGATATCAACGCTATACGCCAAATCATTAACGGAGAACTTGATGGTTTGTTCGCGCGCATTGAGAGCCTTGGCTACAAGGTTGAGATCACCGACGAGGCAAAAGACATGGTGGCTAAGAAAGGCTACGACGTGCAGTTTGGCGCGCGTCCTCTGAAGCGTGCTATACAGAATCATATAGAAGACGGACTCAGTGATATGATTATCAATGGCGACCTCAATGCGGGCGACACTATATCGATCGGCAAGAAGGAAGGCAAGGATGAACTGGAGTTCAAGATCAAGGAATGAAATTATCAGAATTACGCACAGGTGAAAAGGGAGTTATCGTAAAGGTACTCGGTCATGGTGGATTCCGCAAGCGCATTGTCGAGATGGGATTCATCAAGGGCAAGGTGGTGGAGGTGTTGCTCAACGCCCCACTCCAAGACCCCGTGAAATACAAGATAATGGGCTACGAGGTGTCGCTTCGCCACAAGGAGGCCGACATGATCGAGATTGTCTCCACCGAAGAGGCAAAGACCCTCGAAATGGACAACGGACAAACTTGGCAGAACGGCGAAATGACCGAACAACGCTTGCATAATGCGGCAATGAAGAGGCGACGCACCATCAACGTCGCCCTTGTCGGCAATCCCAACTGCGGCAAGACATCGCTGTTCAACTTCGTATCGGGAGCACATGAGCGTGTAGGCAACTATTCGGGTGTCACCGTGGATGCCAAGGAAGGCCATGCCTCGTTTGAGGGATATGACTTCAACATCGTTGACCTCCCCGGCACTTATTCCCTTTCGGCCTATTCGCCCGAGGAGATGTATGTAAGAAGGCAAATTATCGACAAGACTCCCGACGTCATCCTCAACGTGCTCGACGCAAGCAACCTGGAGCGCAATCTCTATCTCACCACCCAGCTCATCGACATGCACCCGCGCATGATTTGCGCGCTGAATATGTATGACGAGTTTGAGCAAAGGGGCGATTCCATCGACTACAAGAAACTCGGCCAACTGCTCGGTGTGCCTATGGTACCCACAGTGTTCAAGTCGGGAAAGGGAGTGAAAACCCTATTCCATATCATCATCAACCTTTACGAAGGAGTTGATTTCATCGACAAGAAGGGCAATATCAACCCCGAGGTGGCCAAGCAGATTCAGGATTGGCATAAGGAATATGACGACGAGGGAATTGAAGAGCACAGCGAGGACTTCGCACATGGCGACAAGCCCAACAACAGTGTGTTCCGCCACATCCATCTCAACCATGGTGCATTAATCGAGAGTGCCATCGATATAATCCAAAAGGAACTCAGGAAGGAAACTTCGTTAAGACACAAGTACTCAACGCGTTATCTATCAATAAAGCTACTCGAGATGGACTCCGAGGCTGAGAAGGTTGTCAGGGAATTGCCCGACGGCGAAAATATCATAACCATACGCGACAAGCAGGCCAATCGCATCAAGGAAGAGATGCAGGAGGACTCCGAGACTGCCATCATGGATGCCAAATACGGCATTATCCATGGAGCCCTGCATGAGGCTGGATTCAAGATGGGCGACAAGACCGACACCTATCAGACCACCCACATGATCGACGCGCTGATAACCAACAAGTATGCCGGTTTCCCCATCTTCCTTCTGCTTCTGTATATCATGTTCCAAGCCACATTCAGCATCGGGCAGTATCCGATGGACTGGATTGACGCTGGATTCGAGGCGTTGGAAGGACTTGTGGCAGGATATATGCCCGACGGTATGCTCAAGGACATGATTACCGACGGAATCATCGCCGGTGTAGGTGCTGTAATGGTCTTTCTGCCGCAGATTCTCATCCTCTACACCTTCATTTCCTTTATGGAGGATTCGGGCTATATGGCAAGGGCGGCTTTCATCATGGACAAGCTGATGCACAAGATGGGGCTCCACGGCAAGTCGTTCATACCGCTTATCATGGGATTCGGATGCAATGTGCCCGCAGTGATGGCCACTCGCACCATCGAGAGCCAGCGCTCGCGTCTCATCACCATGCTCATACTGCCGATGATGAGCTGTTCGGCGCGACTGCCCATATACATAATGATTACGGCAATGTGCTTCGACGTGCGCTATCAGAGCCTTATCATCATCTCGCTCTATGTATTGGGCATCCTCACTGCCGTGCTCATGAGCCGCCTGTTCAGCAAGTGGCTCGTAAGAGGCGAGGACACGCCCTTTGTCATGGAACTGCCCCCTTATCGTATGCCCACTGCCAAGGCCATCGCCCGCCATACATGGGAGAAAGGCAAGCAATACCTCAAGAAGATGGGAGGCGTCATCCTTGTGGCAAGCATCATCATCTGGGCACTCGGCTATTTTCCCCATAACGACGAACTCACCCGCCAGCAGCAGCTCGAACAGAGTTATATCGGAACGATTGGAAAGACGATCCAACCCGTATTCTCTCCACAGGGATTCGACTGGAAACTCAGTGTGGGTCTTATCTCGGGTGTTGGAGCCAAGGAGATCGTTGCATCCACCATGGGCGTACTCCATGCCGACGAACAGAATCCCATTTCCCCCGCCACGGCGTTCTGCTATCTCGTCTTCGTCCTGCTCTATTTCCCCTGCATAGCCACCATTGTCGCCATCAGGAATGAGAGCGGTTCGTGGAAGTGGGCATTATTTGCCGCCGCTTACACCACCGGTGTAGCGTGGTGCGTGTCAGCATTATTAAACTTGATAATATGAGAGATATAAAGGATTTCCAACTGCTTGATTATAACACCTTCGGCATTGAGGGCAAGTGCGCGAGGTTTGTGGAGTTCGATTCCATCGACGAATTGAAGTCTGCTCTCGCCTCTCTTTCCAATGCCGACTTCCCCCTGATGGTTCTTGGTGGAGGCAGCAATCTTCTGCTCACCCGCGACTATCCCGGCAGTGTGCTCCATTCCAACATAGTGCCGCCACCTTCGGTTGAAAGGGCAACCGATGGAACGGGCGATTTCTTCGTCACAGCCGGCAGCGGTATGATATGGGATGACTTTGTGTCATTCTGCGTTGAAAACGGCATTTATGGTGCTGAGAACCTCTCGCTCATCCCCGGAACGGTGGGTGCGAGTGCAGTGCAAAACATCGGGGCTTATGGTGCCGAGGCTAAGGATATAATATATAAGGTAAAGGCAGTGGAGATAGCCACTGGCAAGGAGATAGAATTCAGCAATGCCGATTGCCGCTATGCCTATCGCCAAAGCCGTTTCAAGACCGAGTGGAAGGGTCGCTACATTGTCACCTATGTCACCTATCGCATGTCGTCAGTCTTCCGTCCTCATCTCGACTATGGCAATATTCGTGCAGAACTTGAGCGCGATGGTATCAAATCGCCCACTGCCAAGGAGTTACGTCGTGCCATAATACGTATCCGCGAAGCCAAGTTGCCCGACCCTAAGGTCGAGGGCAATGCTGGCAGTTTCTTTATGAATCCCGTGGTATCCAAGAGCAAGTATGAGGCCCTTGCCGCCGAATATCCCGGTATGCCCCACTATACCATCGACTCCCTCCACGAGAAGATACCGGCAGGATGGATGATAGAGCAATGCGGATGGAAAGGCAAGTCGTTGGGCAGGGCTGGCGTTCACGACAAACAGGCCCTTGTGCTTGTCAATCGCGGTGGAGCCACTGGCAATGAAGTTGTTGCGCTCTGCCATGCCATCCGCCACGATGTCCTCAGCAAGTTTGGCATAGAGATTAATCCTGAGGTGAATATTATATAAGATATGACAAAACTCACATTTCTCGGCACAGGCACAAGTTGCGGAGTCCCCACCTTAGGATGCTTCTGCGACGTATGTACAAGCACTGACCCCCACGACAAGCGTTTGCGCACCTCCGCCCTGTTGGAGACGGAGAACACACGTCTGCTCATAGACTGTGGGCCGGATTTCCGTCAGCAGATGCTGCAACAGGATTTCCGCAAGATTGACGCCATACTCATCACCCACTCCCACTACGACCATGTGGGCGGCATCGACGACCTTCGCCCCTACTGTCGCTTTGGCGACATCGACATCTACGCCGATGAAATCAGCTGCAACAGTCTGCGCTCCACCATGCCCTATTGCTTTGCCGAGAAGAAATACCCCGGTGTGCCGTCAATCAATCTCCACACCATCCGTCCCCACGACAACCTCCACATCGGCGACTTCCACATCACCGCCTTCGAGGTGATGCACGACAAGTTGCCCATCCTCGGTTATCGCATCGGCAACATGGCGTATATCACCGACATGAAGTCGATACGCGACGAAGAAGTCGAAATGATTAAGGGAGTGGATGTATTGGTGGAGAATGCCCTCAGATGGGACAAGCCCCATCACTCTCACCAGCTCGTAGGCGATGCCATTGCGTTCGCCCGTCGCATAGGAGCCAAGCGCACCTACCTCGTTCATGCCAATCATGACATTGGTAGGCATAACGACATCAACAAGCGCCTGCCTGCCGACATCCGTTATGCCTACGATGGATTAGTTCTTAATTTCTAATCCTCATTTATAAGAGGAATTCCACGCACTTGGCCAACTGCGGCAGTAGTCGCGACGTGTCGCATCCCGGCAATTTTCTGCCTTCTGAGTCGTAGAGGGGTTTGAGCGTGTCGGTCATGGCGTTGAGGATGTCCCACTTGGTGCACATGCCCGCACCGCCCTTGCCGAAGTGCTTTATCAATACTCGCTCCATGCAGTGATTGATTTGCGATTGAGTCAGTGGCGGCACCTCGCCTGTTCGCAATGTCTTGTCGGGAGTATCAGCCTCAATGCGCAGTTGCATCAAGCCGCCAAATATCTGCTGCATGTCTTGGCGATATAGCAGTTGCTCGTCGAGCGATTGAATGATGTCAGCCCATTGCGTCTGCATCACTCCACTTGCAACATCACCAATCCACCCTTCCACAGTGGGTCGCCACCAGTCAGCGCCCGATAGCTCCTTCTTGTCCATGTCGAGGCGGCGGTAGCCATAGTTGGCAATGAGCTGCTCGGCACTGAGGATTGTCTGATTTCGGCAGATGTGGATATTCGGACCGATGCCTATCTGTATGCCGTGCTGCGAATAGCTGATGGCAATAGCTGGGCATGATGTTTCGGGCGTTCCGCCCGAAACAAAACGAATGACTGCAAACACCCTTCTCAGCAGATGCGCCCTTATACTTCGCTCCCCCTCTTTGTCTTCAACCTCGGGCAGCAGCGCCACGCCCGGACGCTTGCCGTCGAGATTGTTCACGGCGAACATGTCGCCCATCTCCACCTCCAAACCAGCCTCGCGAGCCATGTCGGAGATACCGTTGATGAGATCCGAATGATAGATGCCGCCAAGCGGACGTCCATACACGTCGTTCTCCTTGTACGTCGCCTCAAGTTCGGCGAGCGTAATTGTCTGCACCTTCTCCTTTGAGAAATCCAGCGTCTTTCTTGCTTCTGTTGTTTCCATAAAAAACGATTATCTTGTAAAAATGTAAAATGTAAAAATGTAGTTTTATTTAAAATTACTGATATCATAAATATCGCTTCTCAGTTTTTTCCATACATTTTTATCAACCTTTTTAATTAGTCCTTTTTTAATCATAGTAGCTATCGCCGATTGAGCTGATTTTTTATTCAGGTAGAAAGCCGAAATGTTTTCAAGACTAAATGTCTCAGGTAAATTAGCGTAGCGGTCGGCAAATGGCGAGCTCTTCTCCCTCACCTTATTCTCCTCCGCCTTGCTTTCCCATGTAGTCAAGAGCTTATTGCCCCACTGTCTTATCGAGGCAAACATGAGCCAGTCGCCGATGAGCCTTGCAAACTCCTTGTCCTCTTCTGTGACTACGAGTTTTCCTGTCTTCTTGAATTCCTCGTATTGCATACACACCATCCTCGGCAGCGTGTATCTTATCATATAAAGAGGTATGCGCTTGCGGAAGTATTCGCGGCAGTCGTCGTTGTCGAGCTTGGCGAGGTCGGTTTGGTTGTCACACCATTCCCATGCCGCCCTCACAAGCGGTTCGCAGTCTATCCTACCAGACAATTCCGACAGTTCGAGGCACATCTTCACAATATCCATGTCTTCAGGAGCAAGACGAATGTCGTCGAATTCCACGGGTTGGTCGCCCTTGTAATCGATCATCTTGCCTTTTGTCGGCGGCATGAGCCACAGGGCGAGACGAGTGATGAATCCGTCATCGAGGTCGCCACCTCTTACTTTCTTCAACACACTCGATTGGGTGGAAGATATGCACTGGTTCCAATTCACCTGTATCAGTCCGTTGGCACTGCCGTTGTCGGCATAGTCAACTCCTGCCCATTCGTTCTGGAACGACTTCAACTCCAAGTCCAACTTTCCTGCCCACGAACCGACCTGCACTCTCAGAGCCGTAGCCAACTCCGTCTCGGTGGTGAAGAGGTGGAGGTGCATGGCGTCGGGACTGTCGCTTGTCACTGCATCCGTAAGGCGGTTGTACAACACCTTGTTAGATATAGTCGAAGGCACATATCTGATTGGCAGGTGTGGTTTGGCAGGTATGTCCGTTTCTTTCGCACCCTTCATCTGCTCGTTGCGCTCCTTCTTCTCTGTGTATTCCTTCTCCATCTTGCGGAATGTCTCGTCCTGCTGCTTCATGGCATACATCAGCACCTTGTCGAGGTCGGCGAGGAAGGATTTGCCTGATGCGGGCGGACCGATGACATACACGAGATACGACAGGCGATAGAGCCTTGCGTCGTAGTGTTGGAAGTAGCACTGCGTCAGATATGTGCCTGTCATTGCCCCTGCCACGAGCACACCGCCGAGCTTCAGTTTGTCATCCATTTTGGCAACCGCCCTCGCATAAATGTCTCGGGGGTTGTCCGGATGTAGCAGAGGGAGAATGCGCGAAGCCCAGAAGTCATAATCGATTTCATCCTGGTCGTCAGCGATTTCTCCTGAGCCGAAGTAAGGCAATTCGACACCACTATTCTTACAAGCCATTCTGACTGATTGCTAGTCGCCGACAGCACCACTTTATTAAGCACCTGTTGATACTTAAACTCGAAGCC
>CALZYS010000046.1 GCA_945830345.1 uncultured Prevotella sp. | reverse complement strand
AATCTACAAGCGACCGTGTGAACTATGTTCATCAGAAATTTCAGACATACAACATTAAGTCCTATCTCATCGTTGACGAATACGATAACTTCACGAACAATGTCTTGAACCAACATGGTGAGGCTGTATATCATGCAATGACATTACCTCACATGTCCAGAGGTAGAGCTAAACCACGGTTATTGCGACTTCTTCCTTATGCCCGACCTCAAGCGTTATCCCGACATCCGTCATTCCTACATCATCGAACTGAAATATCTCCCGATGACCGCCACGGATGCAGATGCGGAAAAGCAATGGAATGAAGCCGAGGAACAGATACGTGGTTATGCCCAGGGCAAAGTAGTTCGCAAATTGATAGACGCACTGAGCTACATCTTATCATTGCCCAAATTAAGGGATACGACTTATTGAAGTTGGATAAGGTGGACTATTGAAGGAGATGAACGAATGATAATATAAAGTTATTACAGAAGAAATATTTCATTAAATATGTTATTTGCAAGAGATAAAAGTCAGATGTGCAACAATCTGTTGCAGTTCGCTCATGTATATGCATGGGGACGAGAACATGGACGCAAAACTATGTCCATGAGGTTTAGTTATAAATATAAGTTCTTCAAAATAAGCCATTCAGGATTGGTAAGTTTCCCGATGTATTTGTTTGCTAAATATACCGCTGCTTTGAGAATACTTCCTACGGCAAGTTTTAAATATGAAGATTGTGACTTTGAAGCATTGGAACGTAAGATGATGCGTCATCACAATATAGTTGTCAGTGGATGGTTTGCTCGTTGGTATGATCTCTTTCTGAAATACCGTTCCGAGATATGTGATTTATTTAAGATTGACGAACGTTACACCTCAGTGGTAAAAGCTAAAATGGAACGTGCCGAGACTGGGTGTATAGATATAATTAGATTGGGCGTTCATATGCGTAGAGGAGATTATGCTGTATGGAAAAATGGTATTTATTGTTATGACAATAACACTTATATATCGTATATCAGTCGGTTTGCAGCGTTGGTTCCAGGAAAACAACTGCATGTTTATCTTTCAACCAATGATCCCGATGTGTCTGCCGACTATTTCCAGATAGCATTGCCTGAAGTGAAAGTTCACCTACTTGCAGGTTCTCCACCTGAGGATTTGTTCATGTTGTCAGAGTGCGACTATATAATGGGACCTCCGAGTACATTCTCACTTGTGGCTGCATTGTACAGGGATATCCCATTATGTCGAATGGATACAACCGATGCAGACAATTTGACGATGTCTGACTTTAAGTTATTTGACTATTGGTTTCGCCGTATTGTCTGAGTCTTCCTTGATTGCCCATCTAAGAATCAAAAACCAGCAAATCGTAAATGTATATACATCAAGCCAGAATGTCTGGTGTATGAATTCATGAATTTTTGGTGGACAAAGGAGATCGGTCGGTAGAATGTCGAAGTTTATAACAAGTAGCCCAAACAATATCCAGTCTATCTTATTTTTGTTCTTGCGGGTAAAGAATACAAGTGAATATCCGGCCAAGGCAATGATGTAAGTATGTGTCTCGGGACTGTCGCTGAACAATATTACGTATCCCATCATAATGGCAAGGCATTGGGTGCGGAAGGTTATGTCACACCATTGCCTGTATTTAATGAAAAATATGCAGCAAAGAATGCCGAGCACAGTCAGCTGAACAATGCGGAAATTCGGCAAAAGGAATGACTTAAGGCCTTGTGCATATAATATACCAATGTAATCTACGGCAGATTGATGGGTAGAGTTCATGTCCATCATATAACCGTATGTGGCAAGCGGATTATCAAAATTGGGGTTGATCATTGGCAACAAAAATAGTATGATGCCAATTATGATGGCATAACCAAAGTTCTTCCATTTGTTGGGATATAGAAATAACATCCCGAGCTGGATTCCTCCATAAACTTTTGTAAATGTGGAGATTAATATCAGAAGCACAGCCCAAAATCCCATTCCTTTTTCAAGTAATGTAAATGCAAAGAGGAATATATAGCATACCACCAAGTTATATTGATAGCAAAAAACAGACTGCAGAACTATCGGCAGAAGGAATATGAATATCCAAGGCTTGACGTTGTTAAATTTTTCAGGCAGAGTTTTTATGGAGAAATAAAATAGGGTATAGTTGCCAAGATTATAGACAAACGGACCTAACCACCATGGCATAAAGGCTATTGGAGCGAAAAGACAACAAAAGGCGGGAAGATAAAGGAAATATCTTCCATGTTGCTCAACAAAATCCATTGTGTAGGGATTAATCCCCTCCCAAAATAGTTTTGTCGCATCTGAATAAACAATATAATTGGCATTTCTTCCGCGTGCCACTTCCAGTAATGTTGCAGCGATAGCAACAGCGAATCCTACCCAAAAGAAGATTCTGAATAGTTTGGCTTTTTTTACCTCTTCCATTTCTCTGTGAATTCTGAATATGTGATGAAACTTGCATTCTCTTCCTTAAATGTCTTGATTAGACCAGACAGGCGTAGGGCGATGGCTTTGCCAGAATTGTGACGGATAATCCATGGAAGGTTGAATTCGGGGTGCTCGTCGAGCTGATAGAATTCCCATGGATGGAAATAAGTGACGAATTGTCCGTCATGTTTCCAAGTCCAAAGACAGAGTTTCTTGTATAGCCATAAGGGTAATGTGTGCATGGCAAGCCAGAAAAGAGGGAATCTGACAAGTGGCGTAACCGAGGCTGGTATCTGTAGCACTCCGTTTTCCATAAATGGAATACGGGAACATGACAGATGCATATACCTTCCCGGGATGAAAGCGGGATTTAGTGAAGAGTTATAGAGATAGCCATTATTATGCAACTCTTTGATATTTACGTCGAACATTCTTGGTTGCCTCCATCCTTTCACGTCAAAGTCAATTATGTTTCTTAAGCGTTTCTTGCTGTTTGCTACATCTTCTGGTATGGGATTGAAATGATCACATCCATGGGCAGCCACCTCATGACCTTCGTCGATGATTCTCTTCATGATATCGGGAGCGTTTTCTGCGAAATTGGCAGTGCAGAAGAATGTAGCTCTTACACCTTCAGCTTTCAGGATGTCAAGAATTAGTGTAGTGCCATATCTCGACACCTCCATTCCTTGCTTTATTGGATTGTATTTGACACCATTTTCCAATGGGACGTCAAATTCTTCTGTATCAAAACTTAGTAATATCATATTCTATTAATTGTATTTCTTTCTCCATTATAACTGTTGATAAAATATCCAGGTCTTCCTTTTACTTCATTGAATATCCTACCGATATATTCGCCAAGAATGCCCATGCCAAGAAGAATCATTCCACCAAGGAACAACATGGTCACCATTATAGTGGGATAGCCGGCTACGGGATCTCCATAAATCATTGTTGTAATAAGTATGTAAATAAGGTATATGAATGCCACAATTGAGACAACGAACCCCGTGAATGTGGCAATACGCAACGGGGCTGTCGTATAACTCATGATGCCATTCATTGCAAGGTTGATAAGGGCGGATGTGCTCCACTTGGATGCTCCAGCGACTCTTTCTTTTTGGTCATAATAGATTCCCTTTTTTCTGAAACCAATCCATGAATACATGCCCTTGGTGTTACGCTCTGTCTCACGCATCTGTTTTAAAGCTTCTATACATGAACGATCGAGCAGACGGAAATCACCTGTATTTTTCTGTATTGGCACTTTCGTTGTGTGTTGCAGTAGTCGGTAATACCATTGTGAAGTTTTGCGTTTCAGCCATCCCTCGTTAGACTGGCGTCGTTCAGCATATACATCGTCATACCCTTCGTTCCACCAGTGTATCATTTCGGGTATTACATCAATGGGGTGTTGCATATCGGCATCCATTATAATCAGTGCGTCACCCTTGGCATAATCAAAGCCAGCCATCATTGCTATTTCCTTGCCGTAGTTGCGCGAAAGATCGATATAATTGAAATGTGGGTCTTCGCGGTGCAAACGAATCATTTGCTGCAGAGTGTTGTCCGTACTGCCGTCGTTAACCAACAGAAACTCCCAATCATATCCTGGATTATCCTTGATGACCTTGTTCATGCAGTCATGGATAAGTGGGAATGACGCTTCTTCATTGTATGCAGGCAAGAGAATAGTAATCTTCTCTCTAATCTTCTCTCTAATCTTTTCTCTCATATATAAAGATTTTGTCTTTTTCGGCAGATGGTTGTGCAAATGGCATAAGTTGACCTTCTTCTACGAGGTCAACCTTTCGACAAAGTAATTTCTCGAGGTCTATTGCCATACCGAAATATCTTAGTCCGATGTGCTTGGTATAATCCAATGATACAAGAATATCAACATCGCTTGCATGTGTCTCTTCACCACGTGCAAACGAACCGAATAGCCATGCTTTCTTCACTGGTTGTGTCTTGAAATATTCGGCTATTGTTCCAGCAATTTTATGCACATTATCCATTGCCTATATTTTTTCTTTGCAAAGATACGACTTTTACTTGAAATAAACAAGTAAAAGGAACAAATTCTTCGCATAAAACGTTTTTTTATTGTAAAAGTATGGTATATGTCATTTTTTTGTGTATCTTTGCACTCAAAATATGATGTTCATCCAAAATAGAAGGTAAGATTATGGGGCAGTACAAGCTGTTGCCGTATGGCATTTCGGATTATGCGCAAGTTAAGCGCGAGGGTAAGTATATGGTTGATAAGACCATGTATCTCGAACGTATGGAGAGAACTGGGAATTTCCTTTTCCTCATCCGTCCGCGTCGCTTCGGCAAGAGTCTCTTCTTGTCGATGATGGAGTCGTATTATGACATTGAGGCTAAGGACAACTTCGATCTTTTGTTTGGAGATACATACGTGGGGAGCCATCCTACCCCAGAGCGAAATGAATACCAGGTGCTGAGGCTTGACTTTTCTAAACCCGGTGGCAATAAGGATACTATTGAAAAGAATGTTAATGGGTATCTTGACTTGAAGTATGGGAACTTTGTTGCCAAATATGCTAAATACTATCCTGAAGATTACGTTAGAAAATTTGAGGCACTGAAATCTACAAGCGACCGAGTGAATTTTGTACATATAATGATTAAGAGATTTCAGATGAAAGCATATCTTATCGTTGACGAGTATGACTATTTCACGAACAATGTATTGGACCAACATGGCGAGGCGGTATATAATGCAATGACTAATGCCGAATATTATTATTGTGACTTGTTCAAAAAGTTCAAGGGCAGTTTTGACCGTATTTTTATGATGGGTGTCAATCCAGTGACGATGGATGATGTTACAAGCGGATATAACATTGCCACTGCTCTTACATTGAAAAAGAACTATAACGAGATGCTTGGATTCTGTGATGAGGATGTGCGTGAGATGATTTGTTATTACAATGAAGCGGGATCTGTTTCTTTGGACGAGGAAGAAACTCTTAATGTTTTGCGTCGGTGGTATGGAGGCTATTGTTTCTCTGAATATAATGATGTTGAGGGACATACTGTGTTCAATACCACTATGGTGCTTTATTACCTAAAACATATTATTTTTGATGGCAAGGCGCCGTCAGACATGATTGACAAAAACACAATAAGAAGCTCTGTAGACATCGATAGACTAGTGAGGCTTGATTCACTTGGCGGAAATCGCAAAGGGGTGCTCTTGGAGATTGCGAACAATGGATTCTCAAGATGTAAGGTTAGCCGTTGTTTCCCAGCCTACCAACTCATTGACCCGAACATGTTCAAAAACCTTCTGTTCTATTATGGTATGGTGACTATAAAAGGTATGCGAGGTGCACAAAGCATACTTGGCATACCCAACAACAGTGTGCGCGAGCAGTATTATAATTACTTGTTGAAATTAGATAAGGTGGATTATTCGTAAATCTATGAGAATAGGATTTGACGCCAAGCGGGCAGCTCAGAACAGGACGGGACTGGGAAATTATAGCCGTTTTGTGATAAGGGGATTGCAGGAGTCTTTCCCCGATAATCAGTATGTGGCATACGTGCCAAATGAGAGGCGTATGCAGTATTTTGATGAAATACCGTCAAGAGGCAAGATTAAGGTGTGCTTCCCTATGACGAAGATATGGAGGCATTTTCGCTCCCAATGGCGTGTCTTTGGTATAACGGATGACATCAAGAGGGATGGGATTGACATCTTCCATGGATTGAGCAACGAACTGCCTCTTAATATCCGCAAGGCTGGATGCAAGAGTGTGGTGACAATACACGACCTTATCTTCCTGCATTACCCGAAATACTACCATCTTATCGACAGGAAGATATATAACTATAAGTTCCGACGTGCATGCGAGAATGCTGACAGGGTGATTGCAGTAAGCGAGTTTACAAAACAGGAGATTATCCGATATTATGGCATCGACGAAAGAAAGATTGATGTGGTTTATCAGGGATGCGACCCCGTATTTGCAAAGGATGTGTCGGATGAGACTAAAAAGGATGTGAGCAAACGTCATAATCTGCCTGAGAGATTTTTGCTTTACGTAGGCAGTATTGAGGAGCGGAAGAATCTTCTGCTTGCAGTTAAGGCTATGGCTATGCTGCATAAGAGGGGAGAGGATGTGAATATCGTGGCAGTAGGCCGTCGTACTCCCTATCTTGACGAGATTGTCAGTTATGCAGAGGCAAATGGCATATCCCATTTGTTGCATATACGTCATGGCGTGAATTATGCCGATTTGCCCGTGTTCTATAAGTTGGCAACGGCTTTTGTCTATCCTTCTCGTATCGAAGGATTTGGCATACCAATGCTCGAGGCCATAACGAGTGGATTGCCCGCCATAGGTTGCACCGGTTCGTGTCTTGAAGAGGCTGGAGGTCCATCTTCTCTCTATGTCAATCCCGATGATGCCGAAGGAATGGCAGCTGCTATTCATTCCGTATTTACTGACATTTCTCTTAGAGAGAATATGATTTCCCAAGGCAAGGAGTATGCCCGAAGGTTTGATATAGCCCGACTTTCAAACGATCTATATGAGGTTTACAAGAAAGTAGTTTCCACCTGTTCCACCTGTTCCGCAACTTCCACCAACCCTTGCGTAAATGGTGGAATAGAGGGTAAAAGGTTGGTGAAATGAATGTGCAATGAGAGAATATTTGAACAGGCTTTCATATGGTATGTGAACAGTTGTTGTCGTGGTGTCATTATAGGGTATTGTCTTGACGTCATTGTAGGGTAGTGTTATGGTGTGTAAAAGGGTGTTGTTCTATCATTGTGCTTGCTTGCAAATGATCTTTTGCTAACTGGCAAAAGATTGTTTGCCAGTTAGCGGATTTATTTTTGCCAGTTAAGGATATATATATTGACGGTCTTACACGAGGTAAGACCCTACAGCGGAGTTTTCTTTTTTCCCACCACCATGCTTGCGGAACTGGTGGAAGTGGTGGAACAGGTGGAAACTTTTGAAGAGGAAATGATGACTTTTTCGGAATAGATTCCCTAAAAGTTATGACTTTTTCGGAAAAGTCGTGTCTTTTTACTATATTTTCAACTTTTTGCTTGTTCATCTCAGAAATAATCATTATCTTTGCGTTTTCAATTCAATATGATTATATGACATGAAAAATATAAAAGCTTTTTTATCCACATTCCTGTTGTGGATTATTGTCGGGATAATCACCAAGGTGTTGTTCTGCTTGATTTACCTTGGCGACTATGGTATAGCCGACTGGATGCGGGTGATGTGGCATGGAGTGAGGCTCGATATAAGTATCGCAGCTTATTTGACTTTGGTGACTGGATTGTTGTTGATAGTCAGGATATGGTGGCGAGGCAAGGGCATGAGGTGGATAACGAATGTATGGTCGGGCATAGCGGCCTTGGCCTGCAGTTTGGGATATGTCAGCAATCTCGTGCTCTATGGATATTGGCGATTCCCGCTCGACAATACACCTTTATTATATATAAAGACATCGCCTGCGGATGCTATGGCGAGCATGACTACGGTGCAGATGATTCTTGTGCCAATAGTAATCATTGTTGTGTCGGCATTATTGTTTCTGCCGCAATGGTGGATATGGCGTTCATTTGAGAAGGCATGTCAACGGGAAACAAAGCGAGTGTCCTTGAGCAAAAGAATATCACTAACCATAGTAATGCTTGTGCTCACGGCATTGCTGATTATCCCGATAAGGGGTGGGGTGGATACAGGAACCAATCATACGGGAAGCGTGTATTTCTCTTCGGATATCCTGCTCAATCATGCTGCCGTCAATCCGATATTCTCATTCGTTGAGGCTGCAACTCATCAGGAGGAAATAGCCACGCGCTATCGCTTTATGGACGACAGAGAGGCTGACCATCTGTTCCACCAGATGACATATCCATCCTTGAGACAGGATGCTGAGAAGCACGACTATAACGTGGTGCTGATATGTTTAGAGGGCTTCTCGAAATATATCATGTTGGAGGCTGGACATGTTAAAGGAGTGACTCCAAGTCTCGACAGATATTCAAACGAGGGAATGTATTTCACCCGTTGTTATGCTAACAGTTTCCGCACTGACAGGGCTTTGGTGTCGGTATTGAGCGGATTGCCGGCACAACCCACGATGAGCGTGATGGATATGCCTCGTATATCCACATCGTTGCCATCGATAGCCGGCTCACTTGGCAAAAACGGATATGACACGCATTTCTATTATGGGGGAGACGCCAATTACAGCAATATGAAATCCTATCTCATGGGAACGGGATTCCAAAAGGTGACCCATCAGTTTGACTTCGACAAGAAACTCCAGACAGGAAAGTGGGGTGTGGCCGACGGACCTGTATATGACCGTATGCTTGCCGACATCAAGTCATCAGACAAGTCGAGTAGATTCCTTAAGGTGATGATGACGGGTAGCAGTCATGAACCATTTGATGTGCCCGACTATCATAAGATGAATCAGCCGGAACTGAATGCTTTCTCGTATGCCGATTATCATCTTGGACGCTTTGTGGAGAATCTTAAACAACTGCCGCAATGGAAGAACACGTTGGTGGTGATAGTGCCCGACCATCTCGCTTGCTGGCCAGAAAAGGTTGACAACTATAAACTATGGCGATATGACATACCGCTCATTATGCTTGGTGGCATGATACCCGAACCTCGCAGGGTGGAGGCGATAGGCAGCCAGATTGACATCTCAGCCACAATATTGTCTATGCTTGGACTGCCGCACGACGAGTTCCTCTATTCCAAGGATTTGCTTGATGCAGATGCTCCTCATTTCGCCTTCTTCACATTCCCCGATGCCATGGGAATCGTGGATTCCACGGGATATGCCATCTTTGATAATACTCAAAAGACCATTGCCGCTTCGTCCGCCGATAAGTCTGTTGATGATAGGACAAAGAGAGCCAAGGCTTATCTTCAGAAATTGTACGACTATCTCGGTGAAATAAGCAAATAACTCGTCAACTTGTTAACTTGTTAACTTGTTAACTCGTTAACTCTTTAATTTGTCAACTGATTATTCACCATTCGCGTCATATATGACTGGATGATGGCTTTCACCTGACGTTCCATGTCCTTGGTGACCTCTGGCTCTTTCGTGAGGAGATTGTCCTTGAGCAGGAGGTCGGTGCGGAATCTATACAGAGCCTTGGCTTTCTGTCCGTCAAACTGCAAGAGCCAGTCGCCCTTGACGTATTGGTATATGCCGTTGAGATAGTTGACTGCCCATGTGTCCTCGTCCTTGGTGGTCAGCAGGTCGCAACCGAAAGCCACATAATGGCGGTCGTAGCCTAAATAGGACAATACCGTGGGCATGATGTCAATCTGTTGGGCGATGGCATTGCGCATTCCCGGTTGCAAGTCGCCACTGGGGTCGAAGAAGATGATAGGCGAGCAGAATCCTCCGAGGTCGGTTTGATAATAAGCATGATCGCTCAGATTAGTGTGGTCGCTTGTTATGACAAAAAAGGTGTTCTTATACCATGGTTGCGTCTTAGCCTTTGAGAAGAACAGGCGCAAGGCATTGTCGGTATATCTTATGCATTTGTGTATTACTATGCCCTCCTCCTTATATATGTTTTGGTATTGCTCAGGTATTGTATAAGGATGGTGGGATGATGCGGTGAAGACAGCCGAGACAAACGGTTGCTTAAACTCCGACATCTTTGTGGCAAAGAACTGCAGGAAGGGTTCGTCCCATATTGCCCACATGCCGTCGAAGTCCTTGTCGCCACCAAACCGCTTGTCGTCGTCGTATTCCGTTCTGCCGAAATAGTCGGTGAATCCTGTCTTGCGCGCAAATGCCTGGAATCCCATAGACCCGTTCTCAGCTCCGTGGAAGAATGCCGAATAATATCCCTTGTTTTTCAGTTCGCCAGCAATTCCGCTCACGTCGTTCATTGAGGCAGGAGTGAGGAAGAATGGTTCTACGAACATCGGTATGCTTGAAAGTATGCTCGGCATACCGTCGATACTCTTCCTGCCGTTGCAGTAGGAGTAGAGGAATGTCAGGCTATGTTGCATCAGCGAATCCACAAAAGGTGTATATCCCTTGTATTTTCCCCCGTCGAGCCATTTGTTGTATGCTCCGATATATTCGCGCCCGAAACTCTCGACTATCAGAATCACTACGTTCTTCTTTGATGATTGATTACTGATTACTGATGATTGATTATTCTTGAGGGGCGAATATAGGGCATTCATTTCTTCCTCAGTCATATATTGTGGTATCTCGAAGACTTTCTTTCCGATGGTGCGGATGAGCGAGAATGGTGTGTTGAGCACAATACCGGCTTCCTGTGGATGAGCCACGTATTGATTGGCATTACTAATAGTGATGGGACGAACAGCAGTGGTTGCTCCTCCGCGCATACCGCATATACATAGAGGGATAAACACACCGAAACAAATGGTATGAACAACGTAATATCCAATGAGTTCCTTGCCTCGTGGTTTGCAGGATGCCCATGTCACTCCCTTGGTATTGCGCATAAAATAGCATTTCCACATTCCCCACATTATTATAATAAATAGGAGAACAAGATACCAATGGCGCAGAAACTCCACACTGATGATGCTGCCGATATTGCCCTCGTTGCTGAATTCGGAGAATATGGTATTTGTCGTACGTCTCATAGTGTATTTGAAATATACACTATCGGCAAGGTTGGCTGCTATGCACGCTCCATTTACAATGACAAACAGCCATTTGGCTGTCATCTGCCAACCTCTCGTCTCTTTATAGTGTAGAGGGATTAGCATCAGCAGGGCATACAATACATTAGTGTATAATATGGCAGAAGTGTCGAACATCCATGCACCATGCATCATCTCGGGCACAGAACTCCATTGGAAATCCGAGGCAAACAGTCCCCAATTCTCCATCACGAAAGCCACACGACATATTCCGTAGGCTATATATATTATAATAAGGTTAAGTAAAAACCTCAAAGGTGTTGCTCCAAATTTATTCTTCATCCCTAATTCCTAATCCCTAATTCCTAATTCCTAATTCCTAATTCTTAATTCTTAATTCCCCCCAAGCGCCACATCGAGAATCATCATCAGCACAAATCCAATGGCAAAGCCAATGGTACTGATATTGCTGTGCTCGCCCGCACTTGCCTCGGGTATCAGTTCCTCAATCACGACGTAGAGCATCGAGCCGGCGGCAAAGGCAAGCATATAGGGCATGGCGGGAGTGAGCCACGATGTGAGTAGTATCACGAGAATGGCTCCTATTGGTTCCACAATACCACTAAGACTGCCTATGAGGAAAGAGCGCCAACGACTGTTGCCCTCAGCCTTTAGGGGCATCGACACAATCGCTCCCTCGGGAATATTCTGTATGGCTATACCCACCGACATCGTCAGTGCTGCCATTGCCGTGATACCCATGTCGCCCGAGAGGAATCCCGACAGCACCACTCCCACAGCCATTCCCTCGGGAAGATTGTGGATGGTGACGGCAAGCGAGAGCATTGCCGTGCGCGAAAGGCCCGACTTCATTCCCTCGGGATGGTCGTCGCCTATATGCAGGTGGGGGGTAAACTGGTCGATGGCAAGCAGGAATCCTATGCCGAGCAGGAATCCCACTGCCGACGGCAATACTTGCATTATTCCCTCGGCATCAGCCGTTAAGTCAAGACTTGGCAGAAGCAGCGACCAAAACGATGCTGCCACCATCACTCCCGAGGCAAAGCCGAGAAGCGATTTCTGCACAATCACACTCATCTCATGGCGCATGAAAAACACGAATGCCGCGCCAATGACGGTGCCCAAGAAAGGCACCACTAATCCTATTGCAATTCCGTCCATATAATAAAATTATGCTGCAAAATTAATAAATTTATTGCATATCTTGTTCAATTTGCAAACATTTAACATCAAACTCTTGTAAGATTAGAGAAAAAAAGCTATTTTTGCACTGATAAATCAATTTAACCCATACATAAATTAATAACAATATGGAAAAAAAGTACGGACACTTTGATGACGCCAGCCGTGAGTATGTCATCACCGACCCCAAGACTCCATGGCCTTGGATTAACTATCTCGGCAACGAGGATTTCTTTTCTTTGATATCTAATACGGCTGGTGGATATAGTTTCTATAAGGATGCAAAATTCCGCCGAATCACTCGATATAGATATAACAATGTGCCAATGGACAACGACGGTCGATATTTCTATATCAAGGATGGCGACACGATATGGAGCCCTGGATGGAAACCATGCCGCACTCCGCTTGATTCTTACGAGTGCCGCCATGGAATGGGCTATACCCGTATCACGGGCATGAAGAATGGTGTTGAGGCTTCAGCTCTCTTCTTCGTTCCGTTGAAGACTTGGGCTGAAGTGCAGAAACTCACGCTTCGAAACACCTCGGGAGAGACAAAGAGCCTGAAGTTGTTCTCATTCACTGAGTGGTGCCTCTGGAATGCCGCCACGGATATGGAGAACTTCCAACGCAACTTCTCAACCGGTGAGGTGGAGATTGAGGGTTCTACCATCTATCACAAAACTGAATATCGCGAGCGTCGCAATCATTATGCTTTCTATACCGTAAATGCCGAGATACAGGGATTCGATACAGATCGCGAGACATTCGTGGGATTGTATAGTGAGAAATCTGCACCTGATGCAGTGGTTGAGGGAAAGCCACGCAACAGTCATGCTCACGGTTGGAGTCCGATAGCTTCACAATATATTGAGGTTACTCTCGCTCCGGGAGAAAGCAAGGACTTCGTCTTCCTTCTCGGATATATCGAGAATGAGCAGGATGAGAAATTTGAGGCTCATCAGACCATCAACAAGACAAAGGCTCACGCCCTTATCGAGGCTTTCAACACAACAGCAAAGGCTGATGCAGCTTTCGCCCAACTGAATGACTATTGGAACCGCTTGCTCAGTATATATAGTGTGAAGAGCGGCAATGACAAGCTCGACCGCATGGTGAACATCTGGAATCAGTATCAGTGTATGGTTACGTTCAACTTCTCCCGTTCAGCCTCGTTCTTCGAGAGTGGAGTGGGGCGTGGTATGGGATTCCGCGACTCCAATCAGGACCTTGTCGGATTTGTGCATCTCGTGCCCAGTCGTGCCCGTCAGCGCATCATCGACATCGCTTCAACACAGTTCCCCGATGGAGGTTGCTATCATCAGTATCAGCCTCTCACCAAGCGCGGAAACAACGATATTGGTGGAGGATTCAATGACGACCCCTGTTGGCTCATCTTCGGAACTGCCGCTTATCTCAAGGAGACAGGCGACTTCTCGATACTCACCGAACCAGTGCCCTTCGATAATCAACCAGGAAGCGAGAAGACTCTCTTCGAGCATCTTAAGATATCAATGGAGCATGTCACCAACAATCTTGGTCCGCACGCACTTCCGCTCATCGGTCGTGCCGACTGGAACGACTGTCTCAATCTCAACTGTTTCTCTTGGGATCCCAACGAGAGTTTCCAGACTACCGAGAACAACAGTGAGGGTTCGAAGGCTGAGTCGCTCATGATTGCCGGCCTCTTTGTTGTTACTGGCAAGGAGTATGCAAAGCTCTGCCGCACTCTTGCCGCCCGTGGTGAGGATGCTGCCAAATACGGCATTGCCGACTTTAATGCTGAGGCCGACGCTATGGAGAAGGCAGTGAACAGTATGGATGAGGCAGTGCAGAAGCACGGCTGGGACGGCAAGTGGTATCTTCGTGCCTACGACTTCTATGGCAACAAGATAGGTTCCAACGAGAACGAGGAGGGTAAGATATTCATCGAGAGTCAAGGCTGGTGCACAATGGCGGGTATCGGACTCGACAAGGGTATGGTTGACAAGGCCATCGACTCAGTGGAGAAGATGATGGATTGCGAGCATGGAATTGTGCTCAATAATCCCGCATATACCGTCTATCATGTTGAGATGGGTGAGATTTCATCTTATCCCGAGGGCTATAAGGAGAATGCCGGTATCTTCTGCCATAACAACCCGTGGGTTATCATCGGTATGACTGTGGCAGGACGAGGCAATGAGGCTTGGGAACACTATACCAAGATACTGCCTTCTTACGTAGAGGAGAATCGCCAGACGCTCCATAAGGTGGAGCCATACGTCAACTGTCAGATGGTGGCTGGTAAGGATGCCTTCAAACCGGGTGAGGGTAAGAACTCATGGCTCACAGGTACTGCTGCATGGATGTGGCTCACCGTTAGCCAGTATATCCTCGGTATTCAACCCGACTATGACGGTCTTGCCATTCGTCCTTGTCTGCCTTCTTCTGCCAAGGAATATACAGTCACCCGTCGTTTCCGCGATGCGGAATATGTTATCACGGTGAAGAATCCTGATGGCAAGCAAGTCGGTCTGTCATCGCTCACTATCGATGGCAAGGCTGTTGATGGAGATGTCCTGCCATATTCTCCCGGTAAGCATGAGGTAGTGGCTACACTATAATAAAAGTAGTATCATAGACAACGATAATAATCCCCATATTCATCGAGAGTATGGGGATTTTTTTTATGCTATTTTGGGTCAATTAAGCAAAAAGTGGTCAATAAAGATAATTCTTTTATTGGAGGATAATTATTTCACGATATTCTTATGATAATTAATATGAATTGTTTAACTTTGCAGTGAAAAATACAATGACCAATTAAACAATTTCATATATTTGACTTGTCATTAGAGTGGATTCAATGACATATAATAATCCCGCAACGATCGTTATGATTGTTGCGGGATATATTTATTTAGAAATCCATCTTGTCGAGAGAATCATTGAAATCTTTGGGCTCATGTGGCTCGTGGATTTCCTCCTGCTCGGGACGAGGACGACGCTCACCTTTTTCGGGACGAGGACGACGCTCGCCTCTTTCGGGACGAGGACGACGCTCACCACGCTCAGGACGCTCACGGCGTGCAGGACGCTCCTGATAGTCGGCTGGCTTCTCGATAAGCACACGATGCGAGAGCTTGTACTTGCCTGTCTTCGGGTCAATCTCAAGAAGCTTCACCTTTATCTTGTCGCCTTCCTTGATTCCTGCTTCCTCAACAGTCTCAAGACGCTTCCAGTCAATCTCGCTGATGTGGAGCAAACCATCCTTACCAGGGAGTATCTCTACGAAGCAACCGTAAGGCATGATAGAACGTACAGTTCCGTCATATACCTCGCCAACCTCGGGGATGGCAACGATAGCCTTAATCTTACCAAGGGCAGCGTCGATGCTCTCCTTGTTGGGTGCGCTCACCTGTACTTTGCCTACTCCGTCAACCTCATCAATAGTGATGGTGGCACCAGTGTCCTCCTGCATCTGCTGGATAATCTTTCCACCCGGACCGATAACGGCACCGATGAACTCCTTAGGTATCTCAATCTGTACGATACGTGGTACCTGTGGCTTCATCTCGGCACGTGGCTCGGCGATAGTGTCGGTGATGCAGTTGAGGATGTGCTCGCGACCGGCCTTTGCCTGCATGAGAGCCTTCTCGAGAATCTCGAATGACAGACCGTCGCACTTGATATCCATCTGGGTGGCTGTCAGACCGTCGCGTGTACCGGTGGTCTTGAAGTCCATATCTCCCAAGTGGTCCTCGTCGCCGAGGATGTCGCTAAGCACAGCATACTTCTCCTCGCCAGGGTTCTTGATAAGTCCCATAGCGATACCGCTGACAGGCTTCTTCATAGGTACACCTGCGTCCATGAGGGCGAGAGTACCGGCACATACGGTAGCCATAGATGACGAACCGTTAGACTCGAGAATCTGGCTTACGAGACGCACTGTGTAGGGGAAGTCCTCGGGTATCTGACCCTTCAGACCACGCCATGCCAAGTGACCGTGACCAATCTCGCGACGACCAACGCCACGCTGAGCCTTGGCCTCACCAGTACAGAACGGTGGGAAGTTGTAGTGGAGGAGGAAGCGCATGTAGCTCTTGTCGAGCACGTCGTCAACCATCTTCTCGTCGAGCTTTGTACCGAGAGTACAGGTAGTGAGCGACTGAGTCTCGCCACGGGTGAAGATAGAGCTTCCGTGAGGCATTGGCAGTGGGCTTACCTCGCACCAGATGGGGCGAATCTCATCAGTCTTACGACCATCAAGACGAATGCCCTCGTCGAGAATGCAACGACGCATGGCATCGCGCATCACATCGTGATAGTAGCGGTCCATCATGGCAGCCTTCTCCTCAAGCTCGTCCTCTGTGAGGTCGGCATGAGCTGCATTGTAAGCTTCCTTGAATTCGGTGAGGATATTTTCAAAAGCCTCCTGACGTGCCTGCTTCTCAAGAGCCTGCTTGGTCACGTCGTAAGCCTTCTGGTAAAGTTCCTTGTTCATCTGTTCGCGAAGCTCCTCGTCGTTGACCTCGTGGTCATACTCGCGCTTGACATCCTTGCCAAGCTCCTTGGAGAGTTCAACCTGCATCTCGCACATGGGCTTGATGGCATCCATGGCTGCCTTGAGAGCACCGATCATGTCCTGTTCGGTCACTTCCTTCATCTCGCCTTCCACCATCATAATGTTCTCGGCAGAGGCACCCACCATGATATCCATGTCGGCATCCTTCATCTGGTCAAAAGTAGGATTGATAACGTATTCACCGTTGATACGGGCTACGCGGACTTCGCTGATAGGACATTCAAAAGGAATGTCGGAGCAAGCCAATGCTGTTGATGCTGCAAATCCGGCAAGAGCGTCGG
>CALZYS010000045.1 GCA_945830345.1 uncultured Prevotella sp. | reverse complement strand
TGTCCTCGCTTATCTCTCCGAGGTTGATATACAGGTCGCCGCCGTATTTCGACGCGTCGGCACTGTTGCGAGTATAGATAAAGGGGTCGAGCAGCCAGAACTCCACATACTCGATATTAGCCTGCTCGAAGTCGTTGGTGTCGAGCTTGCGCATCATTCCCGCCCATTTCTTCTGCGGCATGGGCAGCGAGCCGTCGGCATTGAGGTTGGTGGAGAAGTTATACGGGCCGCGCTCAGTGGGATAATATGCGAGGTTGAGAATTGGCAGTGTAGATGTGGCTCCGCTGTATGTGCTCTGCTGGCGCTTGGGATAGAGTTCGCTGACGTATATCTCGCGCACATAGTGGTTGGAGAGCTGTTCGAGGTCGCTCTTGATATGCGCCGGAGTGAGCGACGACGAGCGGTAGGTGAACAGCGGGTCGATGGTGTACCATGCCATCTGTGCCCTGTTGAATCCGCTTGCCAGTGTGGTTTTGTCCGAGCTCTCGGCAAACATCGACGGCACGCTCGACAGCACCCACGACTTTGGCGACGACACGTCGATACCGTTCTTCGTGTTCTCGAAGTCGTCGATATACGAGGCGTCGTCCTGCACACCGCTTGCCTGTCCGGCGATGAGTTGGGCAAACTCGCCCGTGAACGAGATGTGCGAGGGCTGGGTGACGTGGAGGAAGGGCAGTTTGTCGAGCATGTCGGTGAGCCACTGGCTCTCCTGCTTCCAGTTGATGTTGAGTCCCCACAGGGTGTTGTTGAGGGGTTCGCTGCCCATCGCCACCTTCGACGTTAGGGGTTGCTCGTGCACCTTCTGCAGCGTTCCGCTGAGTTGGAAGTTCTTCGAGAAGTCATACTCCCAGTTGATGCCGTATAGCGTCTTGCGCTGCATACCGTAGTCACTGTTGCTCTCAAGCGACACGTTGACCGACGTGCCTGCGTCGATGATGCTCTGGTTGAGGATGGTGACCTCGCCTGCCGAGTAATCCACCGAGTAGTCGCTGCCCTCGGTGAGGATGACACCACCGGCAGTCACCACCACCGAACCTCTTGGCACGTTGTATGCCCCAAGTGAGATGACTCCCGCCGACGAGCCCTTGTACTGTCCCGTCAGTTGGTATTTGTTTTTCTCGGCTATCTGCTTCGCCGCCGTCTTGGTGGTGTCGTATAGTTCGGTGAAGGCGTATTTCTCTGCCTTGTCGGCACTCACGCCCTGTGTCACGAGATAGTCTTTGAGGTATTGTCCAAACGGTTCGGCCTTGGGGAAGAACACTCGTCCGTTGCTCACGGTATATCCCTCTACATAGTCGAAGTATCCGTTGGGATTGGCCTTGTTGTTGTTGTCGAGTCGGTCGGCTCCTAAGGCTCTTATGAGCATGGTGTTCTTCGTCTGCGGTTCGGGGATATAAGTGAGATACACTCCCGTGGTGTCGCTCTGGTATTTCACGTCGAGGCGGAACTTGGTTTTCTCCACCGTCTGCGCGAGGTAATACACGTTTTTCATCATCAGTCGCCAGTTGGCCATCATCGGCGTGTTGCCCGTGTTCTTCAGCGACTTCACGAAGATAGCCTCTGCGGTGTTGGTATTGTCGGATGCAAACTCTCCCACCTGATACGTCACTCCGCCGTATGTGTATTCGTAAGCCACGGCGAGCACCTGGTCGGTTTGGAGCGAGGATTTAAGACTGACGTATCCCAATGCCGTATTGACAGTGTATTCCGACGGCGAGAGCAGTCGAGCGCTCTGCACCTTCTCATAATCCACGCCACCCGTGAATCCGGCGATGGCGTCGAGCACAGTGTTCGTCTGGTCGATGTCGCGTGCGGCTACATAGTCGTGGGTCATGGCATAATACTCGTTGTTGGCATTGTTGCTCGGAGCCACGTCTCCCTGTCCTCCCCAAAGGGCGTTGCTCACGTAACGTCCCTCACCGAGGTCGGCGAGAGCCACGATATTACGTGTATTTGCGGTGGTGGCAGTTTTGTTGGTCACCCATATCTCCACTCGTGTTATCTTGACACCCATGGTGATGTTTGGCAATGTTGACATAGCCTTGTCGTATCGCTCGCGGAAATAGTGGCTGAGAAAGAAGTGGCGGTTTTCCTCGTAGTCGGCTACGTTGATCTCGAAGGGAGTAGTCTGCGTTCCGCCCTTGGATGTGACTGATTTTGATGTGGATTTCTTCTGTGACACCACCGTCTGCAATTTCAACTTGCCGAATTGCATGTCGGTGCGCACACCGAAGAGCGACGAGGCACCACTCACCAACGACGAGTTGGAGGGAAACGACACGTTGCCCGCCTCGACGAGTTTGATGATCTCGTCTTCCTTGCCCTCGTATTTCAGTTTGATGTTCTTGGTGTCGAAGTCGAATGTGGCGTCGGTGTTGTAGTTTAGGCTCATGTTCACCTTGTCGCCCACCTTTCCCGTGACGTTGAGGTTGACCTTCTCGTCGAAGTCGAACGCCGTGGTCTTGCGGTTGCGCTGGGGCAACGAGGGATTATCCACACTCTTCTTGTTGACGCCAAGTTTGAGTTCGGCGGTTCCCTGGGTCTTCACCCTCACTCCGCCCGGACCGAATATCTTCTCGGCAGGACCGAGGTCGAAATGCATGTCCGAGAAGTCGAATTTCTCCTTGCCCTTGCGCTCAAACTCCTCGGCGTTCTTGTTCTTGAAGAACTGGCCAAGAGCCTTCCGCTCGCTCCATCGCCTGTACTCCTCGGGAGTCATCATCACCGGGGCATTAAGATAGGAGTCACCTATCTTCGACCCTACAAGATAGACATCGAGCGAGTCGTTGTACACCACCTCCTGCTTGATGTTCTCGGGCATGGAGAGGTCGAGCGGCGAGCGACTGAGGTCGCCTTGGTCGATGGGGGCGGTCTTCTGTATCTTCCATCGCGCCTTGAGCAGCGAGTCGGGTATCTCCTCCTCTTCCATAATGACAGGTTGCTCCTTGACGACCCCCTTCTGGGCCGTCTTGTCATCCTGCGGTGGCATGGCAAGCGCACACACACTGAGGAATACACCAAGGGCTATCGACAATTTTGACTTCACTTAATCTGCTTCAATGCAAGTTTGACAACCTCTTCTACGGGAGCGTCGGGATTTTGCTGAAGGATTGACACTACCACCTTCTGCGACGGTGCGGGCGAGAAACCGAGCATGGTGAGCGCACTCACCGCCTCGTCCTTCACCTGATTGTTGACGGGTGCCTGCATACTGCCTCCCACTGGTATCTCTTCGGCAATGCCGAGCGCCACTATCTTGTCCTTCAGGTCAACAATGATGCGCTGTGCGGTCTTGAGTCCTATTCCCTTCACCCCCTTTATCATCCTCTCGTTGCCCGTTGAAATACTGTTGCACAGTTCTGACGGCGAGAGCGACGAGAGCACCATGCGGGCAGTATTCGGGCCAACGCCCGAGACAGTGATAAGCAGCAGAAACAGTTCGCGCTCCTTCTTATTGACAAAGCCATAGAGCGAGTGGGCATCCTCGCGTATTGCCTCGTAGGCATACAGTTTCACTTCCTTCTTGCCCTGTATGGCCGAAAAGGTGTTGAGGGATATGTTCATGGCATATCCCACTCCGTGAGCCTCCACCACAGCCATGGCAGGAGTGAGTTCGGCAAGTTCGCCTTTTATGTATTCTATCATCTATTTTCTAATAAAATAATGTGTTACAAATAAAAAACGTATTTTGCTTACGAATTATTGTATTTACAGGCAAAAAAATGTGGAATTATACAAATCTGCATTATTTTATTAATTTTTTCTTGCATTTTGTATCGTATTTCGCCAAAAATGTGTAATTTTGCAACCGCAAAGTCAAACATAATTCTTAAAAAGAAATACAAAACATGAAAAAAATCAGAGCAGCCGTAGTTGGCTACGGCAACATCGGACACTACACCGTCCAGGCTCTCGAAGCCGCCAAGGACTTCGAGATTGCGGGCATCGTGCGCCGCAACGGAGCAGAGAACAAGCCAGCCGAACTGGCACAGTATGACGTGGTGAAGGACATTCGCGAACTCAACGACGTGGATGTGGCAATCCTTTGCGCCCCCACCCGCTCGTGCCCCGAATTTGCCAAGCAAATCCTTCCGCTCGGCATCAACACTGTTGATAGTTTTGACATTCACACAAGCATACTCGACTATCGCAACGAACTCATGCCCATCTGTCGTGAGCACAATGCCGTGTCGGTGATTGCTGCCGGTTGGGACCCCGGTTCCGACTCCGTTGTGCGCACCCTCATGCAGAGCCTTGCGCCCAAGGGATTGAGCTACACCAACTTCGGTCCGGGTATGTCGATGGGCCACTCCGTGTGCGTGCGCTCCAAGGAGGGCGTCAAGAATGCCCTGTCGATGACCATTCCTCTTGGCGAGGGTATTCACCGCCGCATGGTGTATGTAGAGCTTGAGGACGGCTATCATCTTGAGGACGTCACCAAGGCCATCAAGGCCGACCCGTATTTCGCCAACGACGAGACTCACGTGTTCCAGGTGGCATCCGTTGACGACGTGCGCGACATGGGTCACGGTGTAAATTTAGTTCGCAAGGGTGTGAGCGGCAAGACACAGAACCAGCGACTGGAGTTCAACATGAGCATCAACAACCCCGCCCTCACCGGTCAGGTACTTGTCAACGTGGCTCGCGCCTCTATGCGCCAGCAGCCCGGTTGCTACACCATGATCGAGATTCCTGTGGTTGACTATCTCGAAGGCGACCGCGAGGAGCTCATCTCACATTTGGTATAAACATATAATAATTTTTAGTTAATTAATTTGACCTTGACACAAACACATAATTAAGGTTTATGGATGAAAAGTCCCTCGTCGTGATGACGGGGGACTTTTATGTTTTATTTCGGAGCTTTGCTCCGACATCACGCCACAGCACAGGACACCCCAAGTGCGGTCCCGATAGCTGCCAATACTGCAGAGGCGAGGTTCCACAGGAACTTTATCAGCCTCGATTTGTTCTCCTTAGTCATAACTTTAATCCTTTAATTTTTAATTCTTAATTCTTAATTCTTAATTTTTAATTTCCGAAGGACCTCCCTCCGCCGCTGTAGGGTCTTACCTCGTGTAAGACCGCACCCCGGATGGCTTGCGCGCCTTATAAGCTCCGCATGGCGGTCTTACACAAGGTAAGACCCTACATTAGGCGGCTACTCGTAGGGAATCTCCTCCTCGCCGCCGGAGTCAGAACCGCCGCCGGAGTCAGAACCGCCACCCTGGTCAGTGCCCGAACCACTGTCGCCAGTGCCGCCATTGCCCGAACCTCCTGCCGAAGCAGTGCCGTCGGTGGCCTGAGTAGTGGTCGTTCCCGGAGTGAGGAAGGCGGAGTTCTCGCCTCCATAGGTCTTCACTGAGCGCTTGTATGCCTCTGCACCACTGTACTCAGCAATCATCTCGGCGTTGTTGTCGATGAGCGACTGGGTGCTCACGAGCGTCTTGCCGTTAGCCTTGCGGGTGTGAACCCATGCAAACACTCCTGCGCCCTCACCCTCCTGATGTCCGAGGAATCCATCCACCACGGCGAAGCCATACTTGCTCACCATGTCGAGGAGCTTCACCTCCGATGCCTTGTCGAGCACCACGTTGGTGGCGAGGAACTGGCAGTAGGGAATTCCGGTCACTGCGTTCACACGCTGCAGCACGTCGAAGAACGAGATCTGATCGCCGTAGTCATAGTCGGCGTTGTTGTTCACCACAGCCTGTGAGAAGTCCTTCACAGTGGTGTTCTCGTCGATCGTCAACTCACCAAGACTGATGTCGGTGCGAGCCGCATCGCCCTCTCCGCTAATCACGATGCTCGGCAGCGAGCCCTGGGTGATCTGATAGGGAGCCGCGATACATCCGCCTCCAGCCACCTCGGGTCGGGTGAGATAGATGTCGGTGATGGGCATGTTCACCTTCATGAACATCTGGAAATCGTTGCAGCGGGGTGCCTTCTGCTCAAAACCGCAGTTGATGAGCGGCATGATTCCCTTGTACATCTGCACCACGTTGCCCCACTTGGTGCGCTGTCGCTGCTGACCCGGAGTGCGGGTGTTCTTCACTGTGGTCGCCTTCTCAGATACGACCGTCTGTCCGTTCACTTGCTTGAAGGTAAGGCTACCAGCCGAACCGTTCAGCTTCTTCAAAATACCATTAAGAATTGCCATAACTTTTACATAAATTTTAATTGTGAATAATGTTAACTGTTCTCCATTGTCTCCTCACCTCTTAATGCCTTTAGTTTACTGCGCTACACCTTGATTTGATTTGACGATGCAAAATTACAAAATATTTTTCATTCCACCAAATATTTTCTCAACTTTTTTCGCCTATCCCTAAAGATTTAACATTTCCTCCAGTGCCCTTTAACAGTTCGATCCTTTTTTAGGCACGGATGGACACGGTTTTTCAAAGACACGGCTTAGCTCCGCATTGATATTAATCACGGCACTTCGTGGTTACGGCTTGCTTCGCAAGTTCACGGATTAAAATGCATCATCGCTAACGAGCCGTGTCTATACTTTAGTATAGCCTTTAGCATATAAAGCCTCTACCCATTGCGCAGCCTCCGTGTCTTTTTGAAAAAAGCCGTGTTAATCCGTGCCTCCATTCTCCCTCCACTCCATCTCCACTGTGCCCCCAATGCCGCAATACTAATTCACTGGACTCACACTGGAGTCACACTGGAGTCACACTGGAGCAGCACTGGACTCACGCCCTATCCACTCCCTCACCATCCCCCACTCACAAATACCCCACATAGTTTCACCTCAAATATCGTTGCAGCGTTGCAACGTTGCAGCGTTGCACGCAACTCTCTTTCAATACCCATCCCCTCAATTTAGAGGTAACTATATATATAAATATAAATTATATATTTATATATAGTTAAATAATTTAACACTTTTCTCTCCTAATCCTACATTTCCCCCCGCAACGCTGCAACGCTGCAACGCTGCAACGGATAATCATGTGATTCATGCTATTTTTATAATAGAAATAAAAAAAATGGCATAAACATTTGGTCGTTTCAAAAAATCTTTGTACTTTTGCGGCATAGTAATAAACATACGCCGATGGAAGTGAACAATAAGTACATACGTTTTGATTGGGCAGTGAAGCGAATGTTGCGCGACAAAGCCAACTTCGCCGTGTTGGAAGGACTGATAACGGTTCTGACAGGCGAGGTCGTGAAGATAGAGGAACTGTTTTGGAACGATGGCAATCATGAGAAAGCGAACGACAAGTTCAATCGTGTGGATATCAAGGCAAAGAACTCCAAAGACGAAATATTACTTGTAGAGATGCGGATCACTCGAGAGTTGTATTTCCGCCAACGAATAGTATTAGGAGTACCGAAAGCCCTTACCGAACATATTGAATTCGGCCAGATGTACGATAACGCGAAGAAAGTCTATTCAATCAACATCCTCTACTTCGACCTTGGCAAGGGCAGCGACTACCTCTATCACGGCAAGACTGTGTTTACCGGCGTTCACACAAATGATCGTCTTGAGGTGAACACCAAGGAAGCCGACGAACTGCGAATGCGTGTCCCCGAAGACATTTTCCCCGAGTACTACATCATCCGTGTGAACGAGTTCAACAGCGTGGCCACCACCCCGATAGAGGAATGGCTCGACTACTTGAAGAACAACCGCATCAAGGACGATACCACAACGCCTGGTCTTAAGGAAGCCCGCCAGAAACTACTGTACATGACGATGAGCGACAAGGAGCGCAGGGCCTACGATGCCCACATGGACGACATCATGGTGCAGAACGACGTATTTTACACCGCCAGAATGGAAGGTCGTGCCAAAGGCCTTGCAGAAGTCCGTGCCAAAGGCCGTGCAGAAGGCATTATGTTAACAGCCAAGAACCTTAAGTCGATGGGCTTTAGCATTTCCGACATCATGAAGGCCACGGGATTGTCAGAATATGACATAATGAAGATGTAAAGTGCTCGTGCGGGATTTTTCTTACCTTTCATGATATGTACTATTGCGATGTTATGGTTTAATAACAAAATATTCCCATATTTTCTTTGTTGTTCGGAAAAAAATTGCTACCTTTGCCGGACATTTATATAATTATCAATGAACAAAGATAGATTATCCTTGATGGACTTTGTCAAGCGACAGAGTTTAGGCAGCATACTACAGGTATTCGGTGAGGAATGTCTCAACGAAGACGGCACAATCATGTCGTTTGCCGACCAGGCATCCGTGATAACACATTATCTGAAACTAAGACATAATCCTAAGTTTGCACAGCCTTACAAAAAGAAGGCGGAGGAATTGTTGGGATTGTGGCAGGAGTTTGTTTTTACACAAAAGGACAAGATGAAAGACATGGACTTCGCCTGCGAAAGCAACGAGGCATATATGACATACCTGTTTAATGATGTCCACAATTCGCCATTTCCCCCACAGGCCAAACCGCGGTTTACGTTCATCGATTTGTTTGCTGGTATCGGAGGATTCCGTATGGCATTGCAGAATCTCGGAGGTGAATGTGTGTTCTCTTCTGAATGGGACGAACAGGCGCAACGTACATATTATGCAAATTATGGCGAAGTGCCATTTGGAGATATAACAAAAGAATGCACCAAGGCTTATATTCCCAACGGATTTGATGTCTTATGTGCAGGTTTCCCCTGTCAGGCATTCTCGCTTGCTGGCAGGCGACTTGGCTTTGCCGAGACTCGTGGCACCCTGTTCTTTGACGTGGCAGAGATTCTGCGCCGCAAGCAACCGAAAGCCATATTCCTCGAAAATGTGAAAGGATTGGCAATACACGACAAGGGGAAAACATTGAAGACCATATTGAACACACTGGATGAGGTGGGATATGTAGTGCCTGACCCTCAGATTGTGAATGCCATGTATTTCGGCGTGCCGCAGCATCGCGAGCGTATTTACATTGTGGGGTTCCGCAAGGATTTGGGAATCAACAAGGAGGATTTTGCATATCCAGAACAAACCACAGTAAGCAAGCATTTTATAGACGTGCGCGAGGAAAATCCCGTGCCGGCAAAGTATTACCTTTCCACAACATACATGCAGACGCTCATCAACCACAAGGCTCGCCATGCCGCCAAAGGCAACGGCTTCGGATATGAAATCATCCCCGACGACGGTATTGCCAACGCTATTGTTGTAGGAGGAATGGGACGTGAGCGCAACCTCGTGATTGACAAGAGACAGACGGATTTGACTCCCACAACGAATATCAAGGGCACTGTGAATACCGACGGCATACGCAAGATGACGCCAAGAGAATGGGCCCGTCTGCAAGGCTATCCCGACAAATTCAAGATAGTAGTATCTGATGCCTCGGCATACAAGCAATTTGGCAATAGTGTTGCTGTGCCTGCTATACAGGCTACGGCAAACAATATGCTCGATATTTTGAAGTCTCACCATCAATTATAAGTTGTTTATGGCTGTTCACAGAGACTTTAAACTGAATAACGAGTTGTACTATGTGGTACTACGTATGGTGCAACTTAGGGACTCCTTTAATAAAACCGGTAAGGGGACGCATATTTTTTCCGTTAAATACAGAGGTCAAGAGCTTGGCACTACCGATGAGCTGGCCGAATTAGTGTTGTCGGAATGTGATGTCGATAAGGCGAGGCAAATAGCGGAGTCTATCGGATATGTGAGGAAGAAATACATAGACAACTCAAATGTCGTAAGCAAGGTTGACATCACTCTCAACAACAAACACACGAGCATACGCTGCCTGAACTATACAGACCGCGCATTGGTGAATCATAGCCATCGCAGGAAATACGAGGCAGTGTGCAATTATATCGGTGAGTCGATAAAGCCGCTCGACAAGATGATAAGCGACTACTGGACATGCCGAAAACTTGGTGTGTTCAACGAGGATTGCTACTCCTATTCCTCACTGAATCCGTTTCTTGAGCAAAAGGAATATCTCAGCAAGCTGTTGACATTCATGGCATTCAATACCTTCGACTACGACAAGGCAGGAGAAGACGGATTCATTGCGGAGCGCATAGTGAACATCATCGACTATATCGATCCTTGGGACGAAAATACATGGAGGATTTTCACTCCCAACAATTACTTTGAATCGATATGGCAGTATCTGTGTTTCTCAATGCGCGACCGTAAGGGAATGCCTACAGACGAGAAACTCATGCTTCCCGAAAACTCCGACATCAGGTTGTGGACGCAGGAAATCGGAGGCAGATACAAGGGTGCCTTGCATATACGTATTAAGAAATTCAGACCAGAGATATACGAATGTGGCTTCAAGGCGCAGTTTGAGACAATATATAGCGAAGAAATCAAGGAAGTGAATGTCAACCAGGGTGAGCTCGACGAATATCTCGTCAAACTATTCCTTATCGACTGTCGGGAGAAGAAATTGCCCATACCCATCGGTAACAAGAGCGAGGTGGTATATTCAGTAGGCGACAAGGATAATGAATACGGAGTTCCTGGGGTTAATCTGAAATGGAGTGAGCAGAATGCCAAGATAATCGTTTATATCTGCAAGCAGATAAAAGCAGGTAAGGCTTCGGCATTCGACAAAGCCGATGTATTTGTCAACCATATAGGCATATCAGTGAAATCACGCAGAGGTGCCGCACCGACGATTATCAATCAGACTTCAAGAGAGAAGATTCTCAGAGTGATGAAATCATTGGGTGAGCCAATTGCCCCATTAGACAGGATCGTTGACCGCTATTGGGCAATAAGACTGAATGGTGGCAAGGAAGACGTAAGTAACGCCGATGACCCTGAGAATGCATTTTGCGTAGATGAGAACGGCAATTCAAATCTTCCAGTTCTCAAACCGCTTTTGTCATATTTTGCATTTAAAGGCACTGGCACAAGAGATTCCTCAGCACCAGCAGACTATGTCTTGTCGGTAGGCCTTCCCGATGATGTCACGACATGGATATACTACGACGAAACGGATTTCGTCGATAGGTTATGGAAGGCATTTGTCTTTTCCATCCGCTCCCATGGTATGCCAAAGAAGATTTCCGAGGAAATGATGCCGTGGGTGAGGGAAGCTGAAGGCAAAAAGAAGGGATTGCTTAATGTGAGAGTGAAAAAAATGGAGGAATAAACAATATAAAAAATTGAAGGGTAACATTTAATAAATGAATAAAATAAAAATATCGATCGTCTACATTACAGACAAAAAGCATAAAGAACAGGTAACGGATAACTTAGATACGTTCGTTGGACAACGTGCGGTATTAGTTTTTGACAAGAACAATAAAGCTGATCCAAGGGCTGTGAAAGTCTTATTTCAGCAATATGTAGGTTTTGTGAGAAAGGCAGATGTTCACAATGGAATCTATGATCTTGTGCAACGCCAAAAATATTCTCCTGTCGCTATGATAACGCGAGTCGGTGACTATAAAGGTTGCCTTGAAGCGGAAGTGGAATACAATGGAGATGCCCCAAAAAAGATTGACTTACAGCAGCTTCATTCACAATGGAATTATACTGGTCCTGTGTTTCCTGAGATCCCCGATATTGAAGACCTGAATAACGTGACAAATTACCTTCTTGCATTACTTGGCAATCAAGATGCCAATTATGAAAACATTACCGAATGCTTTGAAGGCTATGCAAGCCTTATGAGATATGGGTTTTCAAAAGAGTTTAATGACAAGAAAAGAGAAATTGACCAACTTTTGAAAAACTATCCAGACGAAAGGGTAAGACGATTAAGAGATAAGCTGATAAAAATAAGCAAAGAGATTCATAGTGAAAAATCTCGCACACAAGCTTTTTCATTCATTATGAAGAAAATGAAAAAGTATATAGATCGCACTTTTAAAGAGCAAGCCTTGACATATAGCATATCAGAAATCACAAAACAGATACAGGCATTCCCGTCGAAACTTACCAAGGGAAACGATAGTGCAAAAGTGTATCCATTGCGCGTATATTATGAGTCAATGTCGGATGAGGTGTTGAACAAATTTCTTTCTGCATGCGCCTTGGTGGGTTATCTCGGAGAACAGCTGGCAAAGGTAGAAAACACACCAAATAAACGCGGAAGACCCAAAATTGAAGAGAGAGAGCCGTGTCCTATATTAAAACATATCATTGGTAATTCAAGACTACGAAATCGCTGGTTTGAATACATTAGAGATGCCCTAAATGGGAAAAAGAACCTGGAAGCGGGATATGTAATGAAGGCATTTGTGGATTGTGGTGTTCTGGATAGTGCAAAATACAGAATAGTAAAGGACTCATTCGGCGACATCGGTACTGACCACATTTACAACAAGGCTATAAAGGAAGTGCCAGAACAATATTTGGAAAACTATGAATATCTGTGTAAAATTATCAATAAACAGAAGGAAGTTTTTCTATTAAGCATTTTATAAAGAGATTTATCTCTCATTTTATTCAATTTTAGGCAGCTGAAAGGCTGCCTTTTTTTTACTCATTTCCTGTAAACCCATTTCTCTTGTTTACATGGAATTTACATAATAATTACATGGAATTTACATAATAATTACATGGAAAATAAAAAATGTTATCTACCTGAATATTAATATATTAAGTTAATATTTTATTCGGTTTTTATTACTAATTTTGCATTACGGTTGATATTAACCGCAATATTTAAAAAAATCTAAAAAATATAATTATGACAAATAAATATAATATTTATGTCGGCAATTTATTTGACGACTACCCAGAGGATAACATGCGTATGTTTGACATAGAGAACAGGAGGTATTTAGGAAGTAAGTATTCACTTTCCGACTTTATTCTTCCTAAGATATATAATGAGGCTCCCGACGCTCAAACGTTCCTTGATTTGTTTGCCGGCACAGGGGTAGTCGGCAGTATGGCTCGCAAATATTACCCTGAGGTGATATTCAATGATTTCCTCTACTCCAATTATGTCTCTTACAATGCCTTTTTTGCCGACGGGGAGTTGGATAAGGAGCGCGTGCAAAACTTCATCAAAGAGATGAACGATATTGATGAATCGTTGCTCGACGATAATTATTGCTCTCTGAATTATGGCAACAGATATTTTGGCATGGCGGCAGCCAAAAAGATTGGATATATAAGAGATGAAATCGAGAGACGCAAGAGCGAGTTTAGCCTGAAGGAATATTTTGTGCTTGTTGCATCGCTGATCTACAGTGCCGACCGTATTGCCAACACTACGGGACAATTTGAGGCTTATCGCAAGAACCCCGAAAAGTTCAAGAACCTCGAGATGGGCATGGTTGACGCCAAGTGCTATAAGGGAGTGAAGATATACAATGAGGACGCCAATGTGCTTGCCAAGCGTGTGAAGTGCGACATCGTGTATATTGATCCTCCATACAATAGCCGACAATACTGTAGCATGTATCATGTTCTTGAAAACCTTGCCAAATGGGATAAGCCCACGTTGTATCGAGACACTGCAAAGCCCTCGCATCTGGACAACAAGAGTGAATACAGCAAGAAAAATGCCATCAAGGTGTTCACAGACTTGGTGTCAAATGTTGACGCAAAATATATTGCGGTGTCTTATAACAACACATACAACGCCAAAAGCAATACCTCCAACAACAAGATGACATTGGAGGATATACGGCAGATACTTGCTTTGCGCGGTGTCACCAAGGAGTTCATCAAGGACTACAGGCCGTTTACGACGGGTAAGACAGAATTAATTAATCATAAAGAATATTTATTTATAACGAAAGTAACAAAATGAAAACACATTTTTTACGCTCACCACTGTTTTATGTTGGTGGCAAGGAAAAATTGATGCCCCAGATAGCTTGCTATCTCCCCGCCAATATCAAAAGGCTGATTGAACCTTTTGTTGGCGGCGGTTCGGTGTTTATGAATGTTGAAGCTGAGGAGTATTTGCTCAACGACCTCAACGAGTGGATAATCAAGATTCACCGGATGCTGAATTCATATTGTGGCAGAGAGGATGAGTTTTTTGAGAAAATCTTCTCGCTTATAAGCCATTATTGCCTTTCATTTGATTGTAATGGCATGAGCAGCGGATTGAGCAGTGGGAACAGGTCGTCAGAAGAAATCAAAAATCACAATAGCGACGGTTATTACCGCATGCGAAAGGATTTCAACGATGGCGGCATGCAGGACACAATGTTGCTATATCTGCTGCTTATCTATGGATTCAACCACATGACCCGATTCAACAAGAAAGGCAAATTCAATCTGCCTGTTGGCAATCTCGACTTCAACGACAATGCTTTTAAGGCTCTTAATGACTATTTCAATCAGTCGGGAAGAAAACATCCCCAATGGAATAATCAGGACTTCATGACATTCCTCAACGGGATTGACTACGGCAAGAACGACTTGGTGTATCTCGACCCGCCATATCTTATCACCTCAAGTGAATACAACAAGATGTGGAATGAGGAATCAGAAAGGCATCTAATCATCATGCTGGACGACCTTGACAAGAGGGGCGTGCGCTTTGCCGTGTCGAATGTCATCACCTATTGCGGCCGTCGTAACGATATATTCGGCGAGTGGGCATCGCAGTATAACATACATCCAATAAACAGCCATTACAAGAGCTACAGAGACAACTCTAAGAAGAAGAAACAGGAGGTTCTTGTCACCAATTATTAGGGTAATGATAGGCATGAAATGTTAAATTCCATCAAACATGATGGTTGTCCCTAAAAAATCCATCCGCATTGTTTGGCACGATGGATTTTTTTTGTACCTTTGCAGTGAAATCAATAATAAATACTCTGAATCGACATGACACAAGAAGAAGCTGTTATAAAGGTATTGTTAGAGTTGGGCGGAAGGGCGACACTCAAACAATTATATGAAATAGTGCCGAAATACGCTCATTTCGGTACAAAGACCCCTGATGCTTCTATACGAAGTATAATTTACAAAAATAAAGATATAATACCAGCCAATGACAATGATGGCTGGGTGGAGCATATTTCGTATAAAGACATTACCATAAATCATCTAAAAAGTGAAATAGCCAACAAGGATAAGTATATCCAAACATTGAAGGAAGAAAATGAGCATCTTAAAAATGAATTGGAAAAGGAAGTCAACAATAACAAAGCAAGCGTGAAAACAGTATGGATGATTGACTATGCAAAAAAGAAACCTAACAATGAAGAGAGAGCCGAAGGAATAAAAGAGATGTTGAATTATTATTATCTCTATTCTGAGGAGGCATCTCATGAGGAAAATTTCAATATGCTCCAGGATATTTATAAAATTTCTGGAGAGTATTGTAAAAATCATCCTAAGCTGCCTTTTATACAAACTGCAGAACAAGTTGTGGTGAGTAATCACGGAAATGTTAATCATAATAATGATAGAGACAATGGACAAAAATGAATTTGAATCAATGTTTGGAGGTCTGTTTGCTGGAGCCGACCTCACCGGTGCGCAGATAATCGTAAACAACGAAAGTGGAGGAACTGTGATTAATCACAACCATTCTTGTTCTTCTAATGAATATCCTCATTTCCCTCTTGATGGAAATATAGCTGACGGCATGACTGTTTTCCAGCAATTAATAGATAATGGATTCATCGCAACTGACACTGACGAAGTGTCATTCCTCTATGTAATGGGATATTCTTCGGAAACGAATGGCGATATAAGAAAAATAGTATGGCTTAAGTCAAAACAGTTGGCACGTGAGTGCTTAACATTGAGAAATGAGAAGGCTATTGACTCAAAGCAACTAAAAATTTCGACAATGGAAAAATTGACTTCTCAATTGTTTTTATATAAAGGTAAGCCATTGGAGTTGTCGAAGAACAGGATGGATTATTCAAGTGACAGCGATATCCTCAAAAATATTTTCCGACCAAACCCGACCTTATAATAATAAGCTGATAATAAGCAGTTTATTATTATTTTAATATAATTTTAGCGACCAAAAATGGTCGCTTTTTTATTGCTTTTTTGTAATAATCACCTCAAAAAATATTCTTATCTTTGCAGCGTCTTAAGAGAAAGACAGGCTCTCCCGTCGTGAGGCGCATGGGAGGTCATCTTTTTAAAAAAAATGAAATGAATAAGCGCTTATAAATAATAATATGGTATATGGCAGCAGTGCCATGTGGTGCTTTATTCCGATAAGGAATCTATCATGTGCTGGAAACAGCAATTTTGATTATTGATAATTTATTTAAAACAGTATATTTATGGATATTAAGATTTTTGGAAATCCAACTTTTGGCGATATAAGAATCGCAGTTAACGAGAATGGTGAAGCGTTGTTCTGTCTATTAGACGTGTGCAAGGCACTCGAATTGGCAAATCCGTCGCAGGTGAAAACGAGACTCGATTCTAGTAACCTCATTTCAGTGGAGGTTACTACAAAATCAGCTAATCGTTATGGTGAATTCATCCGAACAAAATCTATGACTTACATCGGCGAGGCAAACCTCTATCGCTGTATTTTTCAAAGCAAGAAGGAGGAGGCTAAGGCATTCCAAAACTGGGTTTTCGGCGAGGTTCTGCCGCAGATTCGCAAGACTGGAGGCTATATTCCTGTAAGTGCTGAGGACGACGAGAAGACGGTGTTGGCAAAGGCTTTGGGAATCATGAAGCGCACTCTTGAAGAGAAAAACCGATTGATTGAGGAGCAGCGACCCATGGCGGAGCTTGGCAGGCAGGTGAGCGGTTCGGATGAGAACATAATGGTGGGCGAGATGGCGAAGATATTGTATGAAAACGGCATCGAAATCGGACGCAGGAGAATGTTTAAGTGGCTAAGAGAAAACGGATACATCTTCAAGCAGTCACGCGAGCCCATGCAGAAGTGGATTGAGAGGGGAATCATGGCTGTGAAAGAGTGCTGGATCTCAACCGACCACGGTATGGAGTTGGCTGTGACACCCATGATCACAGGAAAGGGACAACAACACTTCCTACAGATTTTCTTGCATGAGAAATAATATTTATATCTTTACTTTCACAAGTAAGGGAAGTTAAAGAAGTTAAAGACAAATGTTATTGCGATTATATATATTATTTGAAATGCAGTTAAGTAAAAATTTTACATTAGAAGAGTGCATCGGCTCAAGAACGGCGGATAGAATGGGGATTGACAATGTTCCCAAGGACGAGAAGGTAATTGAGAATTTGAGAAATCTTTGTTTAGAGGTCTTACAGCCTCTTCGGGATTATGTGGGTGCTCCTATCCTTATTAATTCGGGATATCGTTGTCCGGAATTGAACGTGGCGGTTGGCGGAGTGAAGAACAGCCAACACTGCAGGGGCGAGGCTTGTGATATACGGATAGCATCGCCGAAGCAGGGCAGAGAATGGGCGGCTTGGATAGAGGACAACTGCCGATTCGACCAGATGCTGCTGGAGAGGAACAAGAACGGCGCGGTGTGGCTGCATGTATCGTGCAAGAGGGATGCGGAGGCTAATCGGCAAGTGTTTAAGAAATTAGGAATTAGGAATTAGGAATTAGGAATTAGGAATTTAAAAAAAATAAAAAAATTATGAACTACAAGATTAACAAAATTATGCCTGTGGAGTCGGGCGTATCGCAGACGACGGGCAACAAGTGGGTGTCGCAAA
>CALZYS010000044.1 GCA_945830345.1 uncultured Prevotella sp. | reverse complement strand
CTGGCTCCCTTAATCAGCACCACCTCGTTCCTCAATCCCTTAAACACCTCCGACCGCAGGAACTCCTCCACATCCTCAAAGAAGAAAGCCCCCATTCCAGCCACCGTTCCAGGCAGTTTTGCTGCCTGGCCTATCCCCGCTGCCTGGCCAATCCCCGCCGCCTTTCCTCCATCCGCCGCGAGTGTCCTCTTTATCTCCTTTCCTATTCCTATAAACTTATCCACCCCGCGTTTCACCGCCAACTCCATCACCCTATGATATAGTTCCTGCGGCATCATTCCGCTCTGGTATATATCACTGAGTATAAGCGTGCGCTTTTTCCCGTTCTGCTCAGGTCGTCGGCTCATGAAGTCGAGCGCGATGTCGAGTGAGTTGATATCCGAGTTATACGAGTCGTTGATAATCGTGCAGCCATGCTGTCCTTCCTTCACTTCCAATCGCATAGCCACAGGCTCCAACTGCGACATCCTAACGTCGAGTTCATCCTGGGTCACTCCCAAATACAGAGCCACCACTGCCGCAGCTATCGAGCACTCCACCGAGGCATCATCGATAAAAGGCAGGTGGTATGTTCCCTCATTACCTTTATATATATAATATAAGGTGGAAACGCTTTCGCGCCTCTCTATCTTCTTGATGAACATGGCTGCTTGAGGGTCTTCCCTACTCCACGACAATTTCTCGCCACGATAGCCCGACTTGCGCATACAACGGCTCACCACGTTGTCATCCGAGTTGTACGCCACCACCGTTGCATCATGGAAGAGCAACAACTTTTCCTGGCATTTTTCGTCCATCGAGCGGAAGTTCTCCTGATGTGCCCCACCAAGTGATGTCAGCACTCCTATGGATGGCTGTATGATATCCCTCAGTGCCTGCATCTCTCCCGGCTGACTTATTCCTGCCTCAAAGAGTCCCACCTCGGTCTGCTCACCGAGCAGCCATACCGACAGCGGCACTCCTATCTGCGAGTTATAGCTCTTTGGAGAGCGTGTCACCACTTTCGTTGGAGAGAGCAACTGATATAGCCATTCCTTCACCATCGTCTTACCGTTACTGCCGGTAATACCCACGATAGGCACATCGAATTCATCCCTATGTCTCTCCGCCAGTCGCTGCAATGCCTCCAACGGGCTCACCACCTCAAGGAAATTAGCCCCAGCAAAGCCTCCGGCTCCAATCCCGCTTGCAGTCCCCGTGCTCGCGGTGTCAGCCGCGAGTTTAAAGTATCCTCTCTCCACCACGAAGTTCCTCACTCCGCGCCGATAGAGCTCAGCTATATAGTTATGTCCGTCGTTGCGCCCTGAGCGCAATGCAAAAAACAAAGTCTCCTCAGGAAAGCAGAGCGACCTGCTATCCGTAAGCAGCCAGCTTATATTTGCCTCTGCCTCTCCTATTCTCCGCGCACCAATAAGCGTCGTTATCTTTTCAATAGAATATCTCATTCCTAATTCCTCATTCCTAATTCCTCATTTATCATACGCATGCACGGGATAATCAATAGTATAATGCAGTCCTCGGCACTCTTTCCTCTCGATTGCCCATCTCGTAATCAGATAACCCACGTTAATCATGTTTCTGAGCTCGCAGATGTCCCTGCTCGCCTTCACTCTCTTAAACAGGTTCTCCGTCTCCTCATACAGCATGTCGAGTCTGTCCCAGGCACGTTTTAGTCTCAGGTCGCTTCTCACAATGCCCACGTAGTTGGACATTATCTCGCCCACCTCCTTCACGCTCTGCGTGATGAGCACCTTCTCCTCGTTGGTCAGCGTTCCCTCGTCGTTCCATTCGGGCACCTTCTCGTTGAAGTCATACAGATCCACATGCTCCAATGAGTGCTTTGCGGCGGCATCCGCATAAACGACAGCCTCAATAAGAGAATTGCTTGCTAATCGATTGCCGCCATGCAAACCGGTACAAGAACATTCTCCCAAGGCATACAGCCTGTCTATGCTCGACAATCCGTTCAGGTCAACCTTTATTCCGCCGCACATATAGTGTGCAGCTGGGCGAACGGGGATATAGTCGGTGGTGATGTCTATCCCCATAGACTTGCATTTTTGGTATATGTTCGGGAAATGCCTGCGTGTCTCCTCAGGATCTTTATGAGTGACATCGAGGCACACGTGATCGAGTCCGTGTATCTTCATCTCCTTGTCGATTGCCCTTGCAACAATATCGCGGGGGGCAAGCGACAAACGCTCGTCGTATTTCTCCATAAAAGTCTCGCCGTTAGGCAGTTTCAATATACCGCCATATCCACGCATTGCCTCGGTGATGAGAAAGGCGGGATGGGTCTCGCCGGGATGATACAATGCTGTGGGATGAAACTGCACAAACTCCATGTCTGCCACTGTTCCCTTTGCCCTATACACCATTGCCTCACCGTCACCTGTGGCTATCACGGGGTTGGTGGTGGTCTGATAAACGGCACCGCAACCGCCGGTGCACATCACCGTCACCTTACTCAGATAGGTATCCACCTTCTCCGTCTCTGGATTAAGCACGTATGCACCATAACAGTTTATGTATGGCGTTCGGCGTGTTACCCTTGCCCCCAAATGGTGCTGGGTGATTATCTCCACGGCAAAATGATTCTCCTTGATGGTGATGTCGGGACACTGGCGCACTGCCTCCATCAAGCCGCGCTGTATCTCGGCTCCAGTGTCGTCCTTGTGATGAAGAATACGAAACTCCGAGTGACCGCCCTCGCGATGAAGGTCGAACTCACCGTTCTCCTTCCTGTCGAAGTTTACACCCCACTCCACCAGTTCACATATTTGCTCTGGCGCATTCTTCACCACCTACTCCACTGCTTTGGGGTCGCTGATATAGTCGCCGGCTATCATCGTGTCCTCGATGTGCTTGTCGAAATTGTCGAGCTCCAGGTTTGTCACCGAAGCCACTCCACCTTGTGCGAATGACGTGTTGGCTTCGTCGAGTGAAGTCTTGCATATCATGCACACCTTACCTTTGTGCGCTCTTGCTACTTTAAGGGCGTAACTCATACCGGCAACTCCTGCGCCGATAATCAGAAAGTCAAACTTATAAACCATGTGTTCTTTCTTTATTTCGCTGCAAATTTAAGTATTTTTATTGATATAAAGAAAAACAGTTGCGTTATTTTTTGTTTATTCCTCAAATTTTGAGTACTTTTGCACCCGATGAAGACATTTTTCACTTTTTTATTGGCATTTATTGCCACCATATCTATCCAGTCCCAGTCTCTCGACAGCATCCCGGTCGAGCCAGATTCCGTCTGCCCAGCCACCGTTCAGGCTGATTTTGTCAGCCTGCCCGCTGATTCCGTCAGCCTGCCCTCCGATTCCCTCCCTTGGCCCGCCAACGTGAGGGCAAGGCTCTCACATATAATATCCACCTCCCCCCTCCTCGCCAAGTCCAACATCGGCATAATGGTATATGACCTCACCGCCGACAACACTATCTTCCGCTATAATGAAAGAAAGACCCTCCGCCCTGCCTCCACTATGAAGCTCATCACTGCCATCACTGCCATCGACCGTCTCGGCGGCTCCTATCAGTTCCGCACGTCACTGCGCTACACTGGCACAATATCCGACAACGTGCTCAATGGTGACGTATATTGTGTGGGAGGCTTCGACCCCCGATTTAATTCCGACGACCTCACAGCATTTGTCGAGGGTATTCGCTCCCTTGGTGTTGACACAATAAGAGGCAGTCTTGTTGCCGACAAGATGATGAAGGATGACGACCGTTTGGGATGGGGATGGTGTTGGGATGACGACAATCCTGTGCTCTCTCCCCTGCTTATCTCGCGCAAGGACAACTTCATGGAGAAATTCGTAAGTGAGTTGGTGGATGCCGGCATCATTATCACGGGCGACATCATTGAGGGCGACACTCCCTCTGATGCCTACGAACTCGTTGACCGCACTCACTCCATCGACCAGATTCTCATGCGCATGATGAAGGACAGCGACAATCTCTATGCCGAGTCGCTCTTCTATCAACTTGCGGCTTCGTCGGGCTCTCGCCCTGCCTCTGCCCAGGATGCTCGAAATATCATCAAGAGCCTTGTGCGCAAGCTCGGTCTCAATCCCTCTGATTATGTCTTTGCCGACGGCAGCGGCCTTTCCTTATATAATTATGCCACTGCCGAATTAGAGGTGGAAATGCTCAAGTATGCATATAGCAACAGCAACATCTATCTCCATCTCTATCCCTCGCTCCCCATTGCCGGTTCGGACGGCACTCTCAAGCGGCGAATGCGCAACGCCTTCACTGCCGACAACGTAAGAGCCAAGACAGGCACCCTCAATGCCGTGCAATCCCTCGCCGGCTACTTAACCACCGCCAACAACCACACTCTCTGCTTTGCTATTATCAACAACGGCTCTCTAAAAGACAGTCCTGCCCGCGCCCTCCAAGACAAGATATGCCTATCTCTATCCATGCCATAAATAACCCAGAAAATCCGGATAATCCAGATAATCCCAATAATTAATTCCCCCCTAAAAAATCATGACAACCAAAAAAATCCCCCTCCTAACAGCCCTCGTGCTTGCAACGTCAGTTGCAAGCCCAGTCCCCACCCGCGCTCAAGTAATCATCAACGAGCTAATGCAGTCGAACATCGACTGCGTAATGGACGACATCAATGAATTTCCCGATTCATGGGTGGAACTCTACAACAGTGGCACCACTACTGTCAATCTCAACACACTATCCATCTCAGACAAGAACGACCCAATTAAAGCATGGACTCTTCCAGACAAAACGCTACAACCCGGCTCTTACATCCTCGTCTATTGCGACAAGAAGGAGCAGGGCCTTCACACCCCATTTCGCTTGGAGTCGGGCAAAGGTTGTGCCGTATATCTCTTCTACAACGGCGAAGTGATAGATAAAGTGGAAGGACTGAAGAAACAGCCTGCCCCGAATATCGCCTACGGCCGCAAGACTGACGGCAGCGACTCATGGGGCTATATGACTACTCCCACCCCCGCTGCCGCCAACTGTGGCTCCACATGCAAGGACATACTCGGTGCACCGATATTCAGTGAAAAGGGCAAGGTGATGAAAGACGGCAAACCGTTTAATCTCCAACTGTCACTACCCGATGGTGCTGAGGGCGCAGAGATAAGATACACCACAGATGGTACAGAGCCTACACGCACAAGCTATCTCTACCAACAACCTATCTCTATCTCCAAGACCACCGTTGTCAAGGCGAAACTCTTCCTCGACGGCATGCTCTCGCCACGAGCCACTGCCCAATCGTATATCTTCTTCCCGCGCGACATCACCCTGCCTGTCATATCCATTTCCACAAACAGAAAATATCTATATGACAACAAGATTGGCATCTATGTTGATGGCAACTACCAGTCGGGCAAGAAAAACTATGAGTTCGACTGGCGACGACCCATTAATATCGAATTCTTCTTCGAGCCTGAGCAAGATAGCCAGATCAACCAGCTTTGCGAGGCACGTATCATGGGCGGAGCCACTCGCGGATCAGCCCGCAAGTCGCTTGCGGTATATGCCAACAAGCGCTTCGGAGAGAAGCGACTCAAATATGAGTTCTTCCCCGACGACCGTCCTGGCATTACCGACTTCAAGTCGATTGCGTTGAGAAATTCGGGCAACGATTTCGACTATCTCTACCAACGTGATGCCATCATCCAACTCAACACAGCACGCCATTGCGACATCGACTTCCAGGCTTATCGTCCTGCCATCGTATATTTCAACGGCGAATACATGGGAATGCTCAATATACGAGAGCGCAGCAATGAGGATAATATCTACACCAACTACGACGGGCTTGAAGACCTCGACATGTTTGAAAACTGGTGGGAACTAAAAGAAGGCACATGGGACAACTACAACGCCTTCAAGAATTTCTATGCCGAACACGGTCATACGCTTGCCGAATATGACAAGTGGATGGACACCATGGAATTCCTTAATCTCATGCTCGTCAACCTCTACTATAACAACCGCGACTTTCCCGGAAATAACATCGTGATGTGGCGACCACGCAGTGAAGACGGACGTTGGCGCTGGATTATGAAGGACACGGATTTCGGATTGGGGCTTTATGCCTCTAATCAAAACAAAGGGGCTTATGCCGACTTTAATACCATCAAGTGGATATACGACCCCAACTATGATAAAGGTACTAATTGGGCAAACCAATACGACCACACCCGTCTGTTCCGCCGCCTTATGGATGATGCCGACTTCAAGCGCGAGTTTATCGACCGTGCCGCCATATATATGGGCGACTGGCTCAATGAGCGAGGCACGCGCGCCGTGTGGGATCCTCTATATGATGCTATCAAGTATGAATATCCCTATCATCGTGAGCTGATCAATAAATGGTGGCCAAAATATGACGACGAACTGAATAGTGCCCGCAACTGGTTGTCACAGCGCACTGGTTATTTCTATAACTATATTGCCGCGTATTATGGTGTCGGCACTCCCATTCCGCTCACCATCAACAAGTCAGCGGGCGAAGCGGAGCGCAGCGAGATGGAAATCACTTTTAATGGCGTTAAGCTTAGCGAAGCTCTCTTCGACGGCAAGTTCTTCCAGGATCGCCGTGTCAATCTCTCTGGAAAGTCGCTGCGCGAGGGATATACAATCACGGGATGGAAGGTGACCACCAAGGACAATAATTCGAAGGAGACTACCGAGACCGTTGAGGGTTCTGACTACTCCTTCCTCATGCCCTCATGCAAGGGCATAGCTATCGAGGCTATTGTAGGTGCCGACACTGGCATCCACTCCGTTCTATCTGATGAGCAGCCAGCCGATTATTACGATTTAAAGGGCGTGCGGATTAATGGCAAACGACACCCGGACGTGATTATATCTCGACAGGCAAAGTCGTCCCGAAAGATTCTCAGTCGTTGAGATATATGAAAGGCTATCGTTGAGACAAAATAAAGGCTATCTTCGTTCCATGAAGATAGCCTTTATTGTATCATGTTGCAAGCTGTCAAATCATCTTTTGCTAGCTAGCAAAAGATCTTTTGCCTTCTAACAAACAAACTTCTGCTTTCTGGTAAACAATCCGCCGCTTGTAGGGTCTTACCTCGTGTAAGACCGCAACCCGATTGAGGCGGTTTTGCGGCGGACGGTCTTACACAAGGTAAGACCCTACAGCGACGGAATAAGAATGATTCTCATTAGATTATACACTTCAAAAAATGAGTTACTTCACTACAATCTTCTTCTTATTCCAGATATAAACTCCCGGACGAAGACCATCTGTAGATGTAACCTTCTTGCGTACTGTCACTCCACTGAGGGTAGTGATGTCGGAGGTCGGATTGCCATCCACAGTCACTCCGTCGATGCCAGCAGCGTATTCCTCATACGTCATAAGAGGCATCTCTGCTGGTGAACCGGCAGGAACAACAAGATAAGCTGTATTTGCGGGGATTGCCATCAATGAGGCTTTTGGCTGAAAAGCATATTCCTTCTTGAAGTCAGATTCTGTCTTGGTGACAAAACCTGGACGTCCATCAGAACATACACCCAACATTCTCATGGTATTCGGGTCGTATGTCACCCATTCCTTATGGTTCTCCTCTCCTGTATTAATGCAGAAATACACTCCCGACAATTTGTTCTCTGTAGGTAGAGTTGCTGTATTTTGGGCTATATCAAGCCTATTGCCTGACGGAGAAGACGAGGGACAGATGAACACTACTGGAGTTGCAGCCGGAACAGCACCTTCGATTTCCCTGATTATCACATTGCCATTCCATATTCTATCTACATAAAATACCTTCATGCCTGCAGCCGACGAAGCGGGGGTGAATCCAAAATCTGCAAACATAGTGGCATAGTATTTGCCATTAGCCTCTACCGTTGGTTTCACTCCGAAATAGTAATCTCCTGTTGAAGAAACTGGCAATATGTTCCAATTTGAATTAGTGCTATTACCACTACTTGTCAGATAACCAACTTCTTCTGGAGCAGCATCACTATTTACATCTCCGAGATAGAAATAGCTACCCTCCCTTGCGAAACAACGATACTTACCACTACCCATATTCACCAATCCAATATTGTGGTTTATTATCTTCATCGTGCTTGTACCCTGTCCGCAGAAATTATAGTATTCACTTGGTTTTCCACCATCCACACCATCACCGGTTTTTTCAAAATATATAATGGTAGATGGGTCTGAAGACACCTTGTCCCAAGACAAAAACGAACGGAGAGCACCTAAATCAGCCTTACCGGACATTGTCTCTGAATTACTCTTATCGTGGATTATGCTGATGTATCTTTTAGATAATGAATTCTTTACACGGTAATAACCATCCCCGTTCAACTGAGCATAGGTTGCAGACGTCATCAATAAGGACAAGACTAATGCAACAAAAAGATTTTTTCTCATGGCTTTATCACTATTACAAGAAAAAGTCGGTCTCGACCTAAGTATGAAATACATAGGAGGAAGACCGACTTATTGTTTATACTATATTACTGCTTAATTAGATCTTATCTTCAGCGATACAGATTGTAACACGGTTCATGTCGTTGTCGCTGAACGGCTGAACGCGTGAGCCCTTAGAAGACTTGATGATGCGGTCACGAGCAACACCACGCTTGATAAGCTCTGCCTCAACTACGTCAGCACGACGGGCAGCAATGCGGTCGTTGAACTTAGCAGAACCAGTGCCGCGGTCAGCATAACCTGTTACGGTTACAGTAGCCTCGGGGCACTCCTTCATGTAAGCGGCAACTTCGTCAAGCTTCTTGTAGCCCTCCTCGTTGATGAGATTCTTACCGATGGTGAAGAATACCTCGCGGCGGATAGATGTAGCCTTCTTCATGAACTGAGATTCAGGTGCCTTGGCAGGAACCTCAACAATCTTCTCTACGATGCGCTCTACGACCTTCTCCACTGGAGCGGGAGGAGTGATAGTGCGGGTAGTGTAGGTCTTGCCAATGTTGTAGCGCACGCCAACGAGAGCGTTGAAGTACCAGTCACCATTGCCTGCCTTCTTTGAGTTGTAAGCATCGCTAAGCACGTTGGCATTAGCCTCGATACCAATTGCCCATGCATCGCTGAGGCGGAAGTCAACATTGGCGCCAAAGCGACCAACAAAGCGTACCTTTGTTCCGTCCCATACCTTGTCAAAATTCTCTGAGCCAGTGTTCCAGCCCTGAGCAGCACGCTGCGCAGCGAGAGCCACGGCATCCTTGTTGCTGAAACCAATGTTCAGACCGATACCTGCCAACAGACCTACGTTAACAACGCGGTTGGGGTTGTAGCCACAGAGAGCATTAGAGAGGTTAAGGGTTCCGTCAACCATAGGAGCGATATACTTCCAGTTGAACTTCTCCTTACCAACCTTTGCGCCCAATGAAGCTTGGTCTTGGCTATAAATGTTGATACCACCCTTGCTCTGCCATGCATTAACAGAGAAGCGGGCACCCCAAATCGGAGAGAACTGACGACCTACACCGAGCTGGATGTTCGGAGAAATAAGGTCTCCAAACTTCACCTCACCCAGGGTGTACTGGGCACCAATCTGACCCTGTACGTACCAATGAGGATTGAATACGTATTCGGTCTTAGGTGCGTCCTGTGCATTGGCAACGAGACAACTCATTGCCATTACACCTGACAGAAGAATATTCTTAATTTTCATAATATGTATTCAGTATTAAAAATTCTTTTTATGTGTCAATTACTTAACCTCAACGTAGTACTTCTTGGTTACGATAGTACCGAAGTAGTCCATTGCACGATAGGTGATAGTGTGCTTACCCTTAGTAAGCTCAACTGACAAACTCTTAACAGTTCCGTCGCAGTTGTCAATCAGCTCCTGACCATTATCAACCTTGATGCTCTTCTTGTATGCAGGAGCAAGAAGCTCAGCTGTATAAGAAGTAGGAACGAGATCCAACCAACCATCACCACCAGTGAACTGGGTATAGATACCATCAACTCCGCTAAGACGGACAGGACCGTTAGTACCAACAGCCACCAATACAGGCTGGATATAGTTAGGCAAGTTGTGGATAAACTTGTTGGCAGCAGAAAGAACGCTGTTAACCTTTGAAATGTATCTGTCTGCAGAAGTAGCAAGATCAGTAGCCTTGTCGAAGAGACCGTTTACATTGCCAACCATATCGCTTACCTGCTCGTTCAAGTCGGCTACAACTTTGCGGAGTTCATCAAGCTTAACTGTTACTTCAAGAGTTTCTCCTTTTACATTAATATTGCTAAAGTCGATTGTAACTTCGCCTTCATGACCTGTTTCTGTACTAGGTGTGAATGTCACCTTACCAGAACCATCAGATCCCTCACCATTATACTCAACTTTCACATTCTTTGCATTGTCAATCTCGACAGTTACATCCTTGATTGAATTAGCATCGATAGGACTGTAAGTAATCTTAGTGATATTTGCATTCATCCAATCCTGGAGCAGAGGAATCTGCGGGATATTGTAGTCCTCGAGCTTGTTATCAACGGCGTTGAGAGACTCATAGCCAAGAGGCTTAACAGTGACAGCTGCGATATTGTAGTCAGAAACAACGGCACGCTCCTTTACAGTACCATCGAGCTGAACCTCATTCCAGGCAGCCTGGAGTGCATAGTACTGGTCAACAGCGTTAGCAAATGTAGAGAAGATAGTCTGAGCAGCCTTAGCGAGGTCAAGACTTTCCTCACCCTTAAGCTTACCGAGAACGTTAGAAGCAACGTCCTTCAAAGCTTCCTTATCAACATCAATCATGGCAGCCTTACCATCACCATCTACAAGAGCAAAGTCAGCCTTGTATCCGTTAACGGCAGCGGCACGAGTTGTAAGAGTAGTAACCTGGGAGTTGTCCTTTACAAGAGGCATAATTTGATAGCCGGGTGCCTCCACGCCATCACGACCAACGAGGGCGAAGGTCATACCCTCAGCTTCGATGTCGTTGGGGTTAATAGTAAGATAGATAGAACCGCCGGTAGCTGACTGAGCGAGACCACCCTCTTCATCTTCGCCACCGAACACGGCAACCTTCTCACTGCTAATCTGACCACCTACATAACCAACAAGTACAGTTGACTTAAGGCCGAACGGAGTGTTCAGAGTTCCCCAGAAGGGATTCTCAACCATATCAATATTGATGCCAGTAACGAGACTTGCAACCATCTGGTTAACTATACCGAGCTTCTTGTAGATATCCTCGAATGTTTTATTGATTTTCTCAAGCTGTGCGGGCAACTGGTTGAAAGCTTTTACCAGAGAAGGATAATCCTTAATTGCACCTTCATCACCGGCAATCTCTGCAGTCCAGTCATTGATGATTGATCTTACATCATCTTTCATGTCAGCAACCTTCTCATAGCCAAGTTCCTCGAGCTTTTTATCGAGATCCTCTGTCTTCAGATATGAAGCAAGCTCTGATCTTACAACAACATTTGAGAGGTCCTTGCCCCAAGTTTCCGTCATCTTGTCAAGCTGAAGGATGACATCCTTGCAGCCGGCTATTGCTGCAAGAGCTTCGCACTTGCCTTTCAAGAGCTCAAGCTCCTTGTTTGCAACAATCCATTTTTTTGCTTCATCAGCTGTACTTTGAGCGGCTTTTGCAATTTTAAGAGCTTCCTGTGCATCAAGAGTTGTTGCATGCAGGTTCTTAAGATCATCCTTAAACTCCTGGGTAAAACCAGAACCCGAAGTTGACGTAAGACCAAGTGACTCAAGGTCGCCAATAATACCTTTGTCGCCTTCTATTGCAGGATCACCGAACAATGCCTTTTCATTAGCAGTGACTTTGTCGCGAAGCCATTGAAGGTTGGCGATTTGCACGGCTGCCTGATCGCCGTCATAGTCCTTACAAGAAACGAATGTGCTTGCGCCACCCACGAGAAGGGCAGACATAAGCATAATACCAGTTAATTTTCTTTTCATCTCTTTTAAAAATTAAAATTAGACTTATTAATATTAAATTGTTTTTTTATGTTCTCTTTTGTTTTTTATACGTATATACTATAAATCATTAATGAATTTGGGGCAAAGGTAATAATAAAAAACGAAACAAACTAATTTTTTTCCAACTTTTTGCAAAAAAATATTCATTTTGTTCAATTTATCACCTCTATTTCCCTTATTTCGCTCTTTCTCTTATACCTTATTATATTTATGGCAATCACTTTTATAGTCCACTCGTAGGGACTATTAGAAGTTTACGCCTATGTTTAGGTAGAAACATGAGTTGTGGGTTTTCTCAAAGTTGTCACGACCGATATTGGCAAGGCCAAGCTCATAGGCAAGGTCGGCATAAAGCATCTGATATTCAATGCCGCATCCAAAGCGGAGACCACCGTCGAAACGCTTAAACCTCTCGCGAGAGAATGCCGACTCAATGGTGCGGTCGGTATGACGCTTGATCTTTCCTCCAACGCCATAGGCGAGATAACCGCCGACAAATGGCTGGAGAGAGAACTCACCATCGAGGTCTACACAATACTTCACGAGGATAGGCAGTTCGAGATAATTGAGATTGAAGTCGATGTTCTGCTGTCGGCTGCTGCGTCCGCCCTTCTCGGTATAGAACAATCCCGACTCAAGATATACGGGAGCCGAGGGAGAGAGTTGGAAACCAATTACGGCACCGACATTGAGACCGGTGCGACTGCTGGGACCATCAAATTCTTCAATCTCAGAGTTATTCACCGTGGCAAAACCAAGACCGAGGCGCAAGCCATAATAGATTTCGTTGCCCTCGCGAGTGTGACTATTGTAGCCTCCATGGTATGAAGGCTTCTCGGGACGTCCGTTGTGGTAGTTCTGCGCCATTACAGGCATTGCCATGATTAAGGCGAGTATGGAAATTAATGTAGTTAAATTTCTTTTTTTCATCATTTTACAATCTTTTATAAAATATATAACAGGTGCAAATATAGCACAAATTATTCACTTGACAATACTTTTTGGATAATTTAACACGATTATTTGCTATTTTATTGACTTGAGGTGAGGGTATTTATCCGAAAGGCGTGCTTTCTGCTCTATTGTTCGTGCGAGGAAAGAGCGATATGCATCGGAGTCGGGATTGAACGGACGATGGGCAAAAGCCTCCTTGACGGGCTTCCACTCACGAAGATATTCGCGGGCGGCATCACTAAAGACCGTGGCAACGAATCTCTCCCATATATAAACCACTGCCTGCTGGGAGGGGTGGAGCATGTCGGGAGCATAAAAGCGGTAGTCGCGCAGTTCGTCGTTGACTATCTCGTAAGCGGGAAAATAATACACGCCGCCCGCCTTGCCGAGGTCGGCATCCCGCAAGATTCCATCCACGGCAAGAAGCAGCATAGCCTTGGAGAGCTGACTGCCGTGGAAGCCGTACTTGGCATAGCGGATGGGAGACACGGTAAGGATTATCTTGGTGTGAGGATTGCGGCTGCGCAAGACATCTATAGCCTTGTGCATACTGCCGCAGCACTGCCCGACAGTAAGTTCCTCCTCTTGGAAGAGGGTCTGTGGGCGCTTCTGGCAGTTATCCACTATCTCGCCCGTAGCTTTCTCGCGATAGACATGATTGGTGCCGAGCGTGAGTATCGCCACATCGACTGGCTCGCCGTATCTCTCCACGGTATGCAATATACTCACTGGATTATACATCACACCATATGGATTGACATCAGCGAGAAAAGCCTCATCACGAAACTTTCGACCGAGATGGTCGGCAAAGCACGAGCCTACGGTGAGTATCCTGTGCTCCGGCTCAATAAGGAAGTCGGGAGCGGCAATATCTACTACTGTTCTGAATTCCATCTTTGCTTATTAATGATTCCGTCTTAGCTTCTCGATATTTGAAGTCCCTTGCGACTGAGTGTCATATCCACAAAGCGGGCATTGGGAGTGGTGACATTGGCAGAGATAATCTGCTTGATACGCACTGCCGCCTCGGGATCCTTAGCCACCATATAGAGATAGCCTCCACCACCCGCCCCGGGGAGCTTATATCCAAGACAGAGGTCATCCACCATATCAGTGATACGCTGGACGGCATCGGGATTTGTGCCGCTGTCGAGCAGTTGGTTCTGTTGCCAAGTGGCTCGTATAAGTTGTCCCATACGCAGGAAGTCCTGGCGCTGGATGGCATCATACATATCGAGCGTGTGCGCCTTCATCTCGCGCAGCAGGTGGAGTTGGGCGTTGCTGTTGAGGAACATACGTCGGACAATCTCAGCAAGGATAGTCTTGGCTGTGCGCGTGATACCAGTGTAATAGAGCAGATGGCAAGAGGCATATTCGGGTTGGCTGAACACGTCGTCGGGCATCCACCTGACAAGAGGTTGCTGGTTGAATCCCTTCTGAGTCTGAAGCAGTTTGACTCCGCCAAGCACACCGCCAAACTGGTCTTGCCAACCGCCTCCAGTGGTGAGCATCTGTTCGAGTACGAGCGTGCGCTTGCCTATCTCGCTCTTGTCCCATGCCAATGAACAGAAATCACTTACCGCCCCAAGCACAGTGGCAGCAAGAATACTGCTTGTTCCCAATCCGCTACCGGCAGGAATGGCAGAGAGTAGGGTTAGTTCGATGCCGCAACCGAAGGCTTCGAGTTGGGCACGCAGCGAGGTATGGCTGTCGGCAGAGAAGCCGGGAAGGAATCCAGCAAGGGCAAGGGCAGCTTTGGGAATGGAGAACGGACTGCCCACCTTATTATAATTAGCAAGCTGTTCGTAGGTATCCACCACCTCGACTGCACCGAGGTCGATACTGCGGAGCACCACATGCGGTTCTTGGCACGGACGGACGTAAGTCTGCAGGGGCGGTTGTCCATTGAGTTCGATGGCAAGGTTGATGACATTGCCGCCTTCCATTAGGCAGAACGGCGGAGTGTCGGTCCAGCCGCCAGCAATATCAATACGCACGGGACTGCGCGCCCACACTATCTGGTCGCTATATACCGACATCCGTGGCGACTGCTTCTCGGCGAGGACTGTCTCTGTGAGCCCATGTTGCAAGAGAGAGAATGCCGCCTCACTGTTGCCACGGAACATAGCATCCTGGATACGGGTGAGCAGTGGGGCATCATCAGATAAGGGAGCAGGCATGGGGATATTCATCTCGCGGAAATGGCTAGCGGCATCCTCGAGGTCGAGCTGATAGAACACGCTATGTCGCCAGTTGGCGGCAAGGGCGCGCCAGTTGGCGCGCTGGAAGGAGCGGCGCTGAGCAAAGAGGCGCACGAGATTTGCTTCGGTGGAGATGGCCTCGGCGGAGAGGAAGCGGCGGGACCCCGCAGCAAAACTGCGGGGAACGGTGGCTGCATCATGATTATCCAGATTATCCGGGTAATCCGGAATATTCGGATATACGGGGAATATGGCGGCTTGCTGCGCAGGACCTGAGAAGCGGTCGTCGATATTATAGCGGCGGACGGCATAATCGCTCTCGCCTATGGGGACGATATCTATACATTCGCCTGGAGCGAGGGTGATATCCCAATCGTTCTCGGGAACGCCGGTGATGATATTGTCGTGAGTGAGATGCCAACGAGGGCCGATGTAGGAATTCTCTATCCATATATTGCGATTGTCGGCAGTGACAGGTATCTTCATCACGGCATTCTGCACGAAGATGGAGGGATGGGGTTTGCGACCGTTATGCATTATCTCCCTTTGGTCGTTGACGATATTTTGTATGGCAACGGTAGAGGATATCATCTCCCTACTTGTCCCGAAATGATAGAACTCACCTCCGGGCAACGGCAATATCGCCACTGACAGTGAGCGCAGTTCGTCGTCCTCAATGATAGGGTCGGTACCAAGGGCGCACCCGAATTCCGAATACAGGTCATACTCAATAATCTCGCTGTTTTTCTTGGAATGCCTTATGAGAGCCTCCACCGCCCTATCCGAAAGAAGCCATACCCCAATGTCGGTGAGATAGAAATGCGAGCCAAGCAATTCCTGCAGTTTCTCTACCGAGGGTTTCTGCAGCATCTGTTTGAGAACAGAGGGAGTGCGGCGGTCGGACACAAAGACACCATGATCCTTGGCTATCGAGGAATCGAGCCACAGTCCATAGCACACCACGTCGGCATCAGGCACAGGCGGCAACTGTTCGGCAGCCCGGATATAGACATCACCACTCACTATCATAGTGTGAATATTATCAGGGGCGAGAGACATAAGTCGCTCATAGAGCGGCAACTGAAGGGAGAGCAACGACTGAGACAGACGCTGCCCCCTCTCCCATCTGAACACGGGGATGGGAGTGAGTATCTTGCCAGATGGGGCATAGGAGGGAAGGCGGCGGCTCTGACCACCGGCATGGAGCAGGATGCGCTTCTCAGAGGCGAGCCAAGCGGAGAAGGAGGGAGAGGAGGAGGTGGAGCCCTGCAGCGAAACTGCAGGGAACAGTGGCTGGCTATCTGGGAGCGGGGACTGCTGCTCGGCTTGATAGCATTGCTCGAGGAGATAGGTGGTGCCACCACCGCTGCCAAGCTTATGTCCAACGGGGTCGTTGGTACAGAAATACTCTCTGCGGTCGAAACCGGTTATCTGGTGAAAGGAGCTCACGAGATTAGGGGGCAAAGACAGTAGTTTTTTCATTATTTTATTCGTATTAGCAACTTTTTTCGGCAAAGTTATTGAATTATTTTAAAAAACTTGCATTTTTTCCCAAAAAAGTTGTAATTTTGTGCCCGATTGAAACAAAAAAGCCTAATGACATGGAAAAAACTGATGGTATATTGACAAAAAACGGGGTAAGTTTGCTTATTCCCTTTGTGATGATAACGGCATGCTTTGCCCTGTGGGGTTTTGCCAACGACGTTACAAGTCCGATGGTGAAGGCATTCTCGAAGATATTCAGAATGAGTGTCACCGAGGGAGCCTTTGTCCAGGTGGCATTCTATCTCGGATATTTCGTGATGGCATTCCCTGCCGCCATCTTCATACAGAAATATTCATTCAAGGCTGGCGTGATGATCGGTCTCGGTCTTTATGCCATCGGGGCACTGTTGTTCTTCCCTGCCAAGATGACTGGAATGTACTTCCCTTTCCTTCTTGCCTACTTCATCATGACCTGTGGACTGTCGTTCCTTGAGACGAGCTGTAATCCATATATATATTGTATGGGAAGCGAGGAAACTGCCACACGCCGACTCAACTTAGCACAGGCATTCAACCCTATCGGCGCATTGGCTGGTATGTATGTTGCCATGGAATACGTGCAGGCGAGAATGAGTCCGATGGATTCCACCTCACGAATGAGTCTCACTGACACGCAGTTCAACATATTGCGCGACCACGACCTCAACGTACTCATACAGCCCTACGTATTCATAGGTGCTGCCGTTGTGCTATTGCTCGTACTGATAAGAGTGACCACTATGCCCAAGAATGGCGACACCCACTCGGTGAAGAAACTATCGACATCGATACGCGAATTATACGACACCTCCAACTATCGAGAGGGTGTAATAGCCCAGTTCTTTTATATCGGCGCACAAGTGATGTGCTGGACATTTATCATCCAGTATGGCACGCACATATTCATGGATGAAGGAATGGAAGAGAAGGCTGCCGAGATATTGTCGCAGAAATACAATATCCTTGCCCTTGCATTCTTCACCGTGA
>CALZYS010000043.1 GCA_945830345.1 uncultured Prevotella sp. | reverse complement strand
CATATTCCTTGGTGTATGGCTTATAGATCATTGCATAGGAATTGGTGGCGAAACCAAGTTTCAAGTCGTCACTGAGCATTACATTAGCCGTGTCGCGACTTTTGTCGGTATGCTCGAGAACTATAGTCGCCTTGCGCACCTTAATACTATCGGTGGCGGTGGTTGCTGTGGCAAGAACATCGCTGAGTTTGCCAATCTCGTCGGTGAAGGTGTTGTAGGAGTCAATGGGTTTGCCATTGAGAGCCACGATACGGTCGCCTTTCTTCATACCTATTTTGGCGGCAGGTGTTCCCGGCATAACAGTATCGGCAACACAGTTAAGCAGAGGACGCACGAATGGAGGTTGGTTTTTAATCATCGAAAGCAGATTGAGTTCTCCTGATAAAGATATGCTCATTGCCTTATTACCACGGATAATATCCACACGTTTAGCCTCGCTAATCTCGCGGAACATGTCGGCACCGAAGTCCTTGAACTCGCCATTCTCAGTGCCCACGAGGATGTCGCCATCGCGGAAGCCTAAAGCCTTGGCTTCTTGATTGAACTTCATACCGTTGGTCATGTTTTTAACCGGTATATACGAGTCGCCCCATGTAAATAGTATCATCGAATAGATGAACAATGCCAAGAGGAAGTTGAACAATACCCCGCCAATCATCACGAAAAGTCGTTGCCAGGCAGGCTTTGAACGAAACTCCCATGGCTGTGCAGGTTGCTTCATCTGTTCGGTGTCGAAACTCTCGTCGATCATTCCGGCTATCTTGCAATAACCGCCCAATGGCAACCATCCAATTCCATAGGCTGTGTCGCTCTTCTTGGGTTTGAACTCGAAGATATGAAACCAAGGGTCAAAGAACAGATAGAACTTCTCGACCCTTATGCCAAAGAGTTTGGCAAAAAGAAAATGTCCTCCTTCATGTATAAGCACCAATAGCGATATCGCCATCATGAATTGCAGTGCCCTAATAAGAAATATTTCCACTACTTTTAAAATTAAAAAATTATATATAAGATATTAAAGAAATTCGCTTGCTATACGGCGCGCCTCCTTGTCGGTGGCAATATATACGTCGTAGTCAGGATTAGCGTCGAAAGTCACCGCGGCCATTGTCTTTTCAATGATCTCGCTCATCTGTAAGAATCCGCAGCGGTCCTCAAGGAAAGCACGATTGACTATCTCATTGGCTGCATTGAGAATACAAGGCATGTTGCCCCCCATCTTGATTGCCTCGAAAGAAAGGGCAAGACACCGGAACTTCTCAAGGTCGGGCTCGAAGAATTCCAACGGATGCTTAAACAGGTCAAGACGGTCGCCACTGAGATGGAGACGGTCGGGATAGGAGAAGGCATACTGGATGGGCAGACGCATATCGGGTACCCCCAACTGAGCCTTAACAGCACCGTCAGCAAACTGCACGGCACTGTGAACTATCGACTGAGGATGAACCAACACCTGGATTTTGTCGGCATCAACACCGAAAAGCCACTTTGCCTCTATCACTTCGAACCCTTTGTTCATCATTGATGCCGAGTCGATAGTGATTTTCGCCCCCATATCCCATGTGGGATGTCGCAATGCATCGTCCTTTGTCACCTTCTCCAACTGATCGCGAGTGAAAAGACGGAATGGTCCGCCACTCGCAGTGAGGAGAATCTTCTCTATTTCGTTATCCCCCTCGCCCACAATGCTCTGAAAGATGGCGGAATGTTCGCTATCAACCGGAAATATCGGGGTATGGTATTTTTGTGCCAACTGGCATATTAACTCACCAGCCACGACAAGCGTCTCCTTGTTGGCAAGACAGATAGTCTTACCAGCCTTCACTGCATGAATAGTTGGAGAAAGCCCAGCAAAGCCCACCATGGCTGTGAGTACCATGTTAATTGACGGCGACTCCACTATCTCGTCGATAGCCTTGGCACCAGCATACACCTTGATGTCGGGTTCGTCGGCAAGCAACTGCAGCAGACGCTCGTAGTGAGTCTCGTTGGCTATCACCACGGCTGCAGGCTTAAACTTCCTCGCCTGTTCGGCCAACTTTTCGACATGGTTGTTGGCAGTGAGACAATACACCTCATAAAGGTCGGAATGTTCCTCAATGACCTCAAGGGCCTGCGTTCCGATAGAACCAGTAGAACCTAATATTGCAATCTGTTTCTTCATAATCATTATTTATTTAGTTGACAAGTTAACGAGTTGACAAGTTGACCAGTCCTTCAGGTAGCCTCATCATCAGTCTTCTTGTCTCGTGGTCGATGTCTTCGATAAATTCATCGGCAGCGGGAATTAGTGTTCCGTCAGAGAGTTCGAGTAGCACGTTGATTGTGGTTTCGTCAACCGCCTCTACACGTCCGAGAGTCTTATCAGCGGACACCTCCACAATAACGTAGCCCACTATTTGACTCCATGTAAACACCTCGTCGTCGGCATCGGCGAGATGACGCGGAAAAAAAACGTCGCAACCAGTGAGTTCTGAGGCACGATCCATCGAGTCGATGTCCTCAAACTTCATCAGTGCCACCTCGTCACTTCGGAAGCGGTATTCCTCGATGAAAAAGGGCACGAGGATACCATCAACCATTAATATTAGGTAATCGGCATTGACGCGGTCGAACACGTCGTCACTAAATCTCAGTGTCACCTCACCTCCTATGCCATGAGGCTTGCCGATACGGCCAATCTTGTATACGTTTTCTTCTCTTATCATCGCCTTTGCTTTTATTCTCGTCTTATCCTTGCACCGAGAGAGTTGAGCCGTTCCTCGATGTCCTCATAGCCACGGTCAATCTGCTCGATATTGTCGATACGGCTTGTTCCGTTTGCACTCATTGCAGCAATAAGCAATGCGATACCAGCGCGAATGTCAGGACTTGCCATGCGTCCAGCTCTCAGTTTGAGGTGATGGTCGTGCCCAACTACTACTGCTCTGTGTGGGTCGCATAAGATTATTTGTGCTCCCATGTCTATAAGTTTGTCCACGAAGAAAAGGCGGCTCTCAAACATCTTCTGATGAAATAGCACACTACCCCTCGCCTGTGTTGCCACAACGATGAGCACAGATATGAGGTCGGGGGTGAGTCCTGGCCAAGGTGCATCAGCGAGTGTCATTATCGTTCCATCGATGAACGACTCTATTGAATAATGATCCTGGTAGGGTATGATGAGGTCATCTCCATCTACGTCAATCTTCACTCCAAGCCGGCGGAAACTATCGGGGATATTACCGAGGTTCTTCAGCGACACATCTTTTATCCTTATACCCTCGCCACACATTGCCGCCATACCGATGAAAGAGCCTACCTCAATCATGTCGGGCAGTATGCGATGCTCTACTCCATGGAGAGTCTCCACGCCAACTATAGTAAGCAGGTTGCTGCCGATGCCGCTAATTCGCGCGCCCATCTTATTGAGCATGTGGCAAAGCTGTTGGATGTAAGGCTCGCAGGCTGCATTGTATATAGTTGTCGTTCCCTCTGCAAACACAGCTGCCATTATGATGTTGGCAGTACCTGTCACCGAAGCCTCGTCGAGCAGCATGTAGCTACCTGTGAGCTTTTCGGTATATATCTCATATACGTCGGTATTATACACCTGGCGAAATTCGGCACCAAGTTTTTTGATTCCAAGAAAATGCGTGTCAAGTCTTCGGCGACCGATTTTGTCGCCTCCTGGTTTGGCAATGACAGCCTTACCGAATCGGGACAACAACGGGCCTATCATGAGCACGCTGCCACGGAGTTGGGAGCATTTCTTGACAAAATCTGCACTTGCGAGATAATCGAGGTTGAGTTCGTCTGCACAAAACGAATAGTCGTTTCTCGCCAACTGCCTAACCTTCACTCCTATGTCCTCAAGCAGCAATATAAGGTTGTTGACATCTCTGATGTAGGGGATATTGCGAATTATAACCTCGTCGGACGTGAGCAATGAGGCGCATATCACCTCCAGGGCCTCGTTCTTGGCTCCCTGTGGTGTTATTTCACCCTTGAGCGGATGTCCGCCCTCGATAATGAATGATGCCATAGGCTATGCTTATTTCTTACGTTTCTTACCCGCTTTCTGAATGCGGTTGCCATTTACATTCATGACTCCTGCTGTCTCGATCACACTCTCAAGTCGGATATTGTTCAAATCGAGTTGAACACTTCCATTGGTGTATCGCGCCAAATCATCAGCCACTCTCTCGTCGTCCATTGTTCCGCGTCCCCATGTGGCGAGGTCGCGCTTCATCTGATTGGCAATGAGATATATCAGTTTTTCCTTCTCCTTGCCTTCTGGCATTGTCTTGAGCATATCGAAACATTCCTCCAGAAGATGTCCGTAGTGGCGCAGTACGACATGATTCTTGCTTATGGGCATAGGTTTCGGTCTTTGGCTAATCTTGTCCGCCTCACTAACGTCGTATGGCCAGTCAATATCCAGTTGCCCGCGTCCCATCATATAGAGATGATCCCACAATGCCCTGAGTCCGTCATTTGTATCCGTGGCACTGGGCATCTTTGTTGACATCATTCTCACTATGGTATTGGCACAAGCGTTGCGCTCCTCGCGTGAGGGACGACTGATGGCGTAATCCACCATCCTCTGTATTTCCCTGCCGTATTCTGGCAACAGCAGTATCTCCCTTTTAGTGTTGTAGTCTAATCCCTTGATATTCATTGTTATAACTCTTATTTTTATCCATAATTCCATAAAGCAGCCTAATTCCCTCGAAGCAAATCCTTGGGCGTTTTCGCTACAAAATCCTTGAGATAATACGGCACGAAATATGCCACATCCTCATATATGTCATTGAGCATCTTCTTCTCTGCCAGTGGCATCATCCACTTAGCCAACGGTTCGATCCCCTCAATCAGATGCGCATTGGGATGGGCAATGGTATCCATACACTTGGCGGCTCCATTGCCAAAGAAATACACTGGTCGCTGATCGAGCCATTGGCGATAGGTGTCGCCGTCAACCACATCCGCCTGAATGCCACGCACTGGCTTGAGAGCCCTGTCATACAATGCGGCATACACCTCCATGCGCCTCGCATCAATCATCGGGCAGAGCAATGCGTCATCCTCTATTTCCTCATTGCGCAGCAATATGGGCACACACATCAGTTCGAGTGTAGGCACCGACAGCAACGGCAGGCCGAGAGCATAGCAAACTCCCTTTGCCATCGACACTCCAATACGCAATCCTGTATAAGAACCCGGACCGCTGCTCACTGCCACTGCATCAAGCGGGATGGCATGACTGTCGGCAAACGACATAGCCTCATCGACGAAAGAGCCAAGAGCCTCGGCATGGTTGTTGCCTGTGCGGTCAGCCTTGTCGAATATCACCTTTCCGTCTTCGCTGACTGCCACCGAGCACACATTGGTGCTTGTTTCAATATGTAAAATACATGACATAGTATTCTGAATTCAAAATGCTTTTTCAAAATCAATGTGCAAAGATACTGATTTTTTCTCTCATTCGCAGCATATCGCGCGATAAATTAACCATTTTTATGCAAACTATGCACTTTGCACTATAAGCCACGCCATATAAGCCACAAAGAGGGCAGTGAGTACTGCTCCTTCCCTTCTGGATATGGTGAGCTTGGTATAGGCGAAAAGCCACAACAGCAACATACTTCCTATCATCACCGCAAGGTCAATCCAATTGATGCCGCTCACTGTCATAGGGCAAACGATACCTGTAAGACCTACAACAAATAGAATGTTGAACACATTACTTCCAATCACATTACCTATGGCAATTCCGCTATTACCCTTACGGGCAGCCACAACGCTCGTGGCAAGCTCAGGCATCGATGTGCCGCCAGCCACTATTGTCAAACCGACTACCGCATCCGGCACATTAAAAGCGATCGCCAACGACGATGCACTATCAACAAACACATTGCTGCCGCCAACCAATGCCGCCAAACCAAGCACAATCCACATTATACCCTTCCATGTTGAAGACACGGATTGATCGGAATTTCCAGAATCACTATGGTCGTCAGCAAATGTGCCCGTCATGTCAGTGACGAGATTATCCATCTTCGCCCCCTTTATCGTAATCCACATAAACAAAAGGAATAGTGAGGCAAGGATTACGGCATCTGCCCTGGATATCTCATTATCGAACACAAGTGCTCCCATCACCACAGAGGCTGCCACAGCAAAGACAAGGTCTTTTCTCACGGTCTGCCTCATAACACACATAGGAGCCACCATTGCAGCAACACCTACGATGAGCATGGCATTAAACACATTACTGCCCACGACATTACCAACAGCCATATCGGCTGTCCCCTTGAGGGCAGACATAAAACTGACGCAAAACTCCGGCATTGACGTTCCAAGTGCCACTACGGTCAATCCGATAACCATCTGTGACACACCGATTTTAGACGCTATCGACACCGAGCCTTCGGTCAATCTGTCGGCTCCCCATAGCACTACCGCCACTCCCACTATAATCAGCAAGACATCTATAAGTATTTCCATGAATTAATAAAAAACATTGTTCACGCTGCAAAAGTACGAAAAAAAATACAAACATCCAAATAATTGTTATACAAATTTCACTCATAAAGTGATACTATATTACTTTTTTTTGCATAAATAGACAAAAAATGGCAGAAAAACTTTGTCGTTTGTATATTATTTGCTAATTTTGCAGCGAAATAATCAAACGAAACAACAATTTCAACGTATAGTAACATGCTGAGTATTGTCGGATTTAATCAAAGAACATGGCTGACTGTATTGATGTCTGCTTTCTTATGCTGCCTTGCAACAAATGCGATGGCGGAGAAGTTCGATTTTGACTCTGCCATTAAGAAGACACAAGCGGAAATCAACAATAAGGACTATATTCAGGCATTCAACACCATAAAGGAAATAGGACACTACGCATTTCGGGAGAATAATTCATACGGCAAGTATATTTTCTACTCTGCCACAGCTGCTCTTTATTACGAACAAGGTGATTATGAGAAGGCTGAAAATGAATACAAAAACGCTATTGCTATAGCCAAGAGTCTTCCTGAAGTTGACCCTGCAATCAATTATTTGGGATATGCGAGGTGTCTTGATAAATTGACAAGAAGAAGTGAGGGAGTGGATTTGTTGAAGAAGGGACTGACGTTTGTAAAAAGCAGAGATGGCAGGGCACAGCTGCATATACAATTGGGCAAGATGCTCTATTGGGAGAAAAGAAATGGCGACTATATAGCCAACTATAACGAGGCTACTCAATATTTCGTTAAAGAAATTAGTTATGACATGGCAGCATACATGAAAGTACTAAAAGAGATTATTGAGGGGGACATTGATAAAGCCGAGAAAACAGCAATGAACATTAAATACTGGGAAGACCGCAATGCAGCTCTGCGCGAAGTATATATCTCCACAGGGAACTACCAAAAGGCATATCCCATTTTTAAGGAAAGGGCCAGCCGACTTGAAACCAAGGAGTTAGACCAAGGCAAGGCATATCATATTGCCGAGATGGACGCCGATATTATCAACAGTCGTCTGAACCTTTCGCGGCTGAAATTGGAATACGAAATGGCGCAGCAAAAACTGAAGATGAATAAGGAGCAGGATTTGCTGAACGAATCTAGGAATGAGAATATCAAGATAAAACTGGCCAACGACTCACAACTCATTGCAAGGATGAGGGCTGACAGTCTGGTGAAAAGTGCTGAAACCGAAGAGAGGGACGCACAATACCAAATGCTTATAGCTATGGGGAAGAGACATCGCATCACGATGACTTTTTGCTTCATCATATTCGTATTTGTCATTGCATACAGTGTGGTTGCATGGATAAGCAACAGAATGGTAATCCGTAATCTGAAAAAGAAACAACAAATGCTGACCGATACACTTGACAAGGCACAGGAAACAGAAAGGATGAAGACCGCATTTGTGGACAATTTGGGATTTGAAGTGAAAACACCAATGAACAAGGTGCTCGGGTTGGTGGAGAACGCACTGGGGAGTATTGACAAACTTTCGAAGGAGGAGAAAAAACAAATAGAGAAGGAAATCAGCGACACTGCCGACAGTTTGACTGCAATGCTCAACAACGTGCTGAAAAACTCACTGACCGAGAGCGGACGTAAAATTGCAAAAACAATTGTCACCTTAGTTATACTTGCGCTAACAATGATTCCCCACGAAGCCATGGCTCAGACAGCTGATGACAAGATTATTGAAATCAATGAATATCTCAAAAATGGCAAGACTTTGACTGCCAGACAATTGGCAAGCGAATTGCTGAATGAATCCAACGAAAAGAAGGACAAGATGGGGCAATACGTGGCAATGAAGACCCTGGGTGATGTGCAGAGAGTGAGAAGATTCTACAAAAATGCCATACAATTCTATCTGGACGCTTATGTGATCTATCTAAAAAATCAATTGAGCAGTGATCCATCATCCATGCTCATCAATCTGTCTAAATTGTACAGACAAGAAGGTGAATACGACGAAGCCGCTCATTATCTGAAAGAGGCTGAGCGACATTGCAAAATAACACGAAACCAATTCAGAATTAATTTAGAGAAAGCACAACTGGCATTTGAAACTAACAACAAACCGGAGTTTGTGCGAATATACACAGAAAACAGAAAGATGAAGGCTGAAAACGGATTTAGATACCCTTATGACGAACGATTGCTCGATATTATGTACATGCTCTTCGACGGTAAGCGCGACAAGGCATTGGAAAGGGCAAAACACGAACTTACCGACGAAGGATTCCTGCACATAGCCGAACTTGACTGTGCACACAATGGCGAATGGAAGGAAGCATGCGAACTATTCCAACAAGCGGTGGTAATGTATCGTAAAAAGATGAAGGATGTATTTGAGGCCGACCGCAAGGAAATGAGTGAAATAGCAGGCAACAACCTTTTGGAGACCAAGAATATGCAGATGAAACTCACCTCAGCCAATCTCAACATCGAGCAGTTGAGACAGCAAGGTGAAATAGAAAGATTCAAACAGACAAGGAATAAACTGATAATCGACAACAACGCATTGGTGATCAATCGCATGAAGGCTGAACAGAAACTTGCCAATGCGATGGCAAACCGAAAGGATGCTGTGATCAAGATGCAGCAGCAGAAGTCGGAACTCAACAAACGCATATCTGTACTTATACTCATATCCGTACTTATTGTGACGATATTCTTATCGTCATATCTATGGCATAGTCATAAAAGTAAAAAGCGTCTTAAGGAGAAGAACGACGAACTGAATGCAGCCATCGGCAAAGCTCAGGAATCAGAGAAGCTTAAAAGCACGTTTATACAGAATATGAGTCACGAGATTCGCACACCGCTCAACGCCATAGTGGGTTTCTCTAAACTTCTCTTGAACGAGGGAAACGAACTTGACGAAAATGAGAAAGAGGACTTCGTTAGGATAATACGGAGCAATGAGGAAATGCTGAAACAACTCATCGACGATGTCATGTCGCTGCGCGAACTACACAGTGGAGAATACAAGATGACCTACTCCATAGAATCGGTAAACAATCTGTGCCGCACAGCTATCGAAACGGTGAGACACAGGTCAAGACCCAACGTGCCGATTCTGTTCAATACAAATGTGAATGATTATTTCACCATAAATACAGATGGCATGAGGGTGGCACAGGTGATAATCAATTTCCTTACGAATGCCATCAAATACACCGAGGAGGGAAATATCACAGTGGAATGCTCGTATGACAAGAACAACATGTTGACTATTTCCGTAGCCGACACCGGTTGCGGAATACCAAAGGACAAGCAACAGGAGATATTCGAGCGTTTTGCAAAGCTCGACTCTTTCCACCAAGGCACAGGTCTTGGGCTTAATATCTGCCATGTGATATCTCAACGATTGGGAGGTAAAGTGGGGATAGACCCTGAGTATGATAAAGGATCACGATTCTATCTCACACTCCCTTGCCAATAAAAACAACGATATCACTTCTTCCTGCCGAAATCGGCAGGAACCTCACCCCATTTCTTTGTCTCCCATTTCAAGATAGGGTTCTTGACAACATGAGTTTTCAGCCAATTTTCTGCGCGCGCAACCACTTGGTGCAGATATTCCGTGTCAGGAGTACGTTCAAGTGTGGTCTTGCATTTTTTCTTATTCACCCATAGAATAGCATTGTAGCTATCAGAATATATGGTTTTCAACGAGTCGCCCTGTTTGTCGAGCAGGGCAAGTGCATGAACGATAGCAAGAAACTCTCCAATGTTGTTTGTGCCATGCAACGGACCGAAATGAAATACCTGTGCACCGGTGGTGAGATCGATGCACTGGTATTCCATCGGACCTGGATTTCCTGAACAAGCAGCATCCACAGCCCATGCGTTTGCCCTTACCTCAATTGGCAAGGGCAACACTGTGTCGTGGCGGTAATCAGGTGGATTCTGCATAATCATTCAATTTTCCATCTTCAATAATCATCACATTCTCTCTGGCACCTCTATGCCGAGCAATGCCATACCATTACTGATCACCTTAGCAACATTGGCAGCTATTTTCAGTCGTACAGCACGTTTTTGGGCATCCTCTTCCTTGAGAATACTGTAGTCGTGATAGAACTGATTGAACTCCTTAGTCAGTTCGTAGCAATAGTTGGCAATGCCACTTGGACTGTAGTCCTTGCCTGCCTGCTCTACGGCAGCGGCATAGTCGCTCATTTTCTGGATGAGATCGATTTCCTTCTGACTCAGTTCAGCCTTCATTTCTTCCACAGGTATATTCATCTCGGCAGCCTTGCGCATTATCGAGCGTATGCGTGCATAAGTGTACTGGATGAACGGTCCGGTGTTGCCGTTGAAGTCGATTGACTCCTCAGGGTTGAACAGCATGTTCTTGCGAGCATCTACCTTGAGGATAAAATACTTAAGTGCGCCCAATCCCACGACACGTGCAATCTCAGAGCGCTCCTCGTCAGTCATGTCAGCAAACTTGCCAAGTTCTTCACTTGTTTGCTTGGCATCTGAAATCATCGTAGCGATGAGATCGTCAGCATCGACTACCGTACCCTCACGGCTTTTCATCTTACCATTGGGCAGTTCCACCATTCCATAGGAGAAATGAACAAGTTCCTTGCCCCACTTGAAACCAAGTCGGTCGAGCAGTATAGAAAGCACTTGGAAATGATAGTTCTGCTCATTGCCAACTACATATATCATCTTGTCGATGGGATAGTCCTTAAAGCGCATCTCGGCTGTTCCAATATCCTGCGTCATATATACAGAAGTACCATCAGAGCGGAGAAGCAGCTTCTGGTCGAGCCCCTCGTTAGTGAGATCCGCCCAAACACTGTTGTCATCGTGACGTTCGAAAAGCCCCTTGGCGAGTCCTTCCTCCACCTTGGCCTTACCTTTAAGATATGTCTGCGACTCATAGTAAATCTTGTCGAAACCAACACCAAGAGCCTTATATGTCTCATCAAAGCCTGCATACACCCAATTATTCATCTTCTCCCAGAGGGCACGCACCTCAGGATCGTTTTGCTCCCACTTCACCAGCATCTCATGAGCTTCCTTGATGAGCGGCGAGTCCTCCTTTGCTTTCTTCTCCGCCTCCTCGGTGTCCATACCCTCACTGACATATTTCGCCATGAGTTGCTTCACCTCCTCGCGATAGTGCTTGTCGAAAGCCACATAGTAGTCGCCGATAAGGTGGTCCCCCTTTTTGCTGCTTGTCTCGGGAGTTTCACCGTTGCCGTATTTAAGCCATGCGAGCATCGACTTGCAGATGTGGATACCACGATCGTTCACAATATTGGTCTTCACCACCTTGTTGCCGTTAGCCTCCATAATCTTGGCAAGCGACCATCCGAGCAGGTTGTTGCGCACATGACCGAGGTGAAGCGGTTTGTTGGTATTGGGCGACGAATACTCAATCATAACCAAAGGGGCATTGTCGTCAGCCTTCCTTTCTCCATATTTCGGGTCGGCATCGATGTCATTTAGCAACTGCAACCACGCCGACTGGGCAATCACGAGATTGAGGAATCCCTTGACCACATTGAACGATGCTACCGCACTGCAGTTGTCCTGCAGATATTGTCCTATCTCTTGTGCAGTGTCCTCAGGTTTCTTCTTGGATATTTTGAGGAAAGGGAAAACTACGAGTGTAAGATTACCCTCAAACTCCTGCTTTGTCTTTTGTATCTGCACCATCTTGGGTGCAACGTCCTGCCCATAGAGAGCCTTGACAGCCTCTATCACTGACCTACTAATAATACGTTCTATTTTCATAATACTTCAAATTGCTATACCTTAATTATATTATATATATGATTTCGGGGTGCAAAGGTACAACAATTCGGCGTAAAAACAAAACAAAAACCATATTTATTGCAAATTATAAGGCATAAAGCACCAAAAGTAGGTTAAAAACATAAAAAAAAACAACTTATGTTTGGCAAAATCAAAATAAAGTAATATCTTTGCAGTCGAAAATCAAGACAGATACAGTCTGACCCCATGCCGCAATGGTGGAATTGGTAGACACGAGGGACTTAAAATCCCTTGGCCAGTAATGGCTGTGCGGGTTCGAGTCCCGCTCGCGGCACGATGATATATCAATAAAGAACGTATATATACACTAAATTATTTTTATAGCAATGCAGAAGAAACATCTTTTCCTGTTGTCAGCAGCATCAATCATGCTTCTGACATCGTGCTCCGGAAAGCTTGGAGCACTTTCAGCGGACAATTTCAGCGTAGTGCCTAATCCGCTTGAGTCAAACGGCGGCAATGTATCTGCTACCATCAATGGCATGTTCCCTGAAGGGTATATGAAGAAAAAGGCTGTTGTTACAGTTACTCCCGAACTTCGCTATGGCAACGGACAAATTGCTCGTGGCGAGGCAGCCACATTCCAGGGAGAGAAGGTTGAAGGTAACGATCAGACTATTGCCTACAAGGTTGGAGGTAACTATACTATGAAGACCAACTTCAAGTATGTGCCAGAAATGCAGAAGAGCGAACTTTACCTGACATTCGACGCTAAGATTGGCAACAAGCAACAGGAGGTTCCGGCTGTCAAGGTGGCTGACGGTGTCGTATCCACAGGCGAACTTGGATATGTAACTGTTAAGCAGGCTACTCCTAGCGTGTCTTCGGATGCTTACCAACGTATCATCGAGAAGAAGCAGGATGCCAACATCAAGTTCCTTATCCAGCAGGCAAATCTCCGTTCAAGCGAACTGAAGAACAACTCTGTAAAGGAATTCGTAAGCCTTCTCAACAAGATTCAGCAGGAGCAGGAAACCCTCTCTCTGAAGAATATTGAGGTTTCGGCTTATGCATCTCCCGATGGTGGTTTCGACCTCAATGACAAGCTGGCAAACAAGCGTCAGAGGAACACTGAAACTTACGTTAATCAGCAGTTGAAGAATACCAAGAACACTGGTGTCGCAGTGGATGCAAAATACACTGCTCAGGACTGGGAAGGATTCCAGGAATTGGTTAAAGTGTCTAACATTCAGGACAAGGATGTCATTCTCCGTGTTCTCTCTATGTATAAGGATCCCGAGGAGCGCGAGCAGCAAATCAAGAACATGAGTTCGGTATTCCGTGAACTCGCCGATGGCATTCTGCCCCAGCTGCGTCGTTCACGCATGACCATCAACTACGAGGTTATCGGACGCAGCGACGAGCAAATCAAGGAGCAGTACAAGAGCGACGCCAAGCAGCTGAGTCTTGAGGAGCTTCTTTACAACGCAGGACTCACCGACAATGCAGCCGAGAAGGAAGACATCTACAAGACTGCAACCAAGCTTTATCCCAACGATGCACGCGCATTCAACAACCTCGCCACATTGGCTTATCAGCGTGGTGACTACAGTGCAGCCAAGTCGTACGCAGAGAAGGCTCTTGCCATTGACGCCAATAGCGCTGATGCAAAGGCTAACCTCGGATTGGTAGCCCTCACAGAAGGCAATGTCGCCAAGGCCGAGAACCTCATTTCTCAGGCTTCAGGCGCAAGCAATATCCAGGAGGCTCTTGGCAACCTGCACATTGCACAGGGCAAGTATGCACAGGCTGAGCAGGATCTCGCCAACATCAACAGCAACACCGCTGCTTTGGCTCAGATTCTCAACAAGAATTATAGCGCTGCCTCAAGCACTCTGAGCAATATCAAGAATGCCGATGCTACGACAGACTATCTCAAGGCTATCCTCAATGCACGCCAGGGCAATACAACTGGTGCAGCAAACGCTTTGCGCAATGCCATCAGCAAGGATTCCTCTTGGGCTGGATATGCAGCAAAGGACCTTGAACTGCTCAATGTCAGCAAGTAAGGAATGAAGAAAATCTTAGGATATATCCTACTCACCCTGGTTGTGGTTTCATGTGGCACTAATAGCGGGCATTTCCGCATTAAGGGTCGCTTGAGAAGCTTCAATCAGGGTGAGTTCTATGTCTATAGCCCAGACGGAGGTATTTCTGGTATGGATACCATTAAGGTGGCAGACGGGCGTTTCTCCTACGAGACTACGCTTGGCGACGAGGCCACCTTTGTCATCGTTTTCCCTAACTATTCCGAATTGCCCGTATTCGGCAAGTCAGGCATTACGGCAGAAATCAGCGGTGATGCCTCCCACCTCAAGGAAGTGGAAATCAAGGGCGACAAGATTAACGAGGAAATGACCGCTTTCCGCCTCTTGGCTGCTAACATGTCACCCCCCCAGGCAAAAAAGTCAGCTGTGGAATACATTGACAAGCATCCCACGAGTATCGTGAGTCTCTATCTCATCAGGAAATTCCTTATCAACACTCCAAGCCCCGACTATACCAAGGCCTACACATTGGCCCAATCCATGGTGAAGGCCGACAAGAACAATGCCAGGGCGGTGATGTTAGTGCGTCAACTCAAGGAATTGCAGAATGTGAGAAAGGGCGGAAGATTGCCCTCGTTCAGCGCAGTCGATATAGATAGCAAGGCAGTGTCGGGAGCCAAACTCAAAGGCAAGCTCAACGTCATCATCTCATGGGCAGGGTGGAACTACGAGAGTGTAAACATACAACGCGAACTGAGGAAACAGAAAAAGGCATTTGGCGACAAACTGCAAGTAATCGGAATCTGCCTTGATGCAGACACTGTCCATTGTAGGCGCACAATAAGAATAGACTCCCTACAATGGCAGACCATTTGCGACCAGCAATTATGGGAATCGCCCACCATGAGGCAATTAGGCATCACGACAGTGCCGGGCAACATAGTGGCCGACTCCAACGGTAAGATTGTCGCAATAAACCTGTCGAAGGAAAAGCTCAAGGAGATGATTGAAAAGCAACTGAAATAAGTAACGTTATGTGGATAGACACATTGAGGAAAGAAGACGGAAAGGTGCAGGAGTTTATCAGGTTCTGTATCGTAGGCGTAATAGCCGCAGGAATTCATTATCTGGTTTACTATCTATTGCAATTGCTTAGCAATGGAAGCCTGTGGCTGAGCATTGCATATACAATAGGTTATGTAGTGAGTCTCGTCTGCAACTTCTTCATGACCACCTACTTCACATTTCGCTCCAAGGTTTCGGTGGGCAAGGCTGCGGGATTCAGTTTTAGCCATATCGTCAACTACACTCTACATATCCTACTCTTCAACCTGTTTATTTCGCTTGATATACACAGGCTCATCGCACCGATACTCGTACTCATGATAGCGGTGCCGACAAATTTCAGCATACTTCACTTCGTTTATCGAAACAAGAAAAAAAAGTAATAAACACACTATACAATGGAAGAAAAGAAATACAAGAGAACAACAGTCACGGCAGCCCTTCCCTATGCCAATGGAGGCGTTCACATCGGTCACCTCGCTGGTGTATATGTACCGTCTGACATCTATGTGCGATACCTCAGACTGAAGAAGCAGGAGGTCGTTTTCATTGGCGGAAGCGACGAGCATGGTGTGCCCGTCACTATACGCGCACGCCAAGAGGGAATCACCACCCAGGAGGTGGTTGACCGCTATCATAACCTTATTAAGAAATCTTTTGAGGATTTCGGCATTTCATTCGACATTTACAGTCGCACCACATCCGGCATCCACCATAAGTTCGCCTCCGACTTTTTCCGCACACTTTATGACAAGGGAGAACTGGAGGAACACACCGAACTTCAATACTGCGACGAGGTGACAGGTGAATTCCTCACCGACCGAAACATCGTTGGCACATGCCCAAGATGTGGAGCAGAGGGTGCCTATGGCGATCAATGCGAGAAATGCGGGGCGACTTTGTCACCAGACGAACTCATCAACCCCACCAATAAGAATAATCCCGGACACGGCCTTGTCAAGAAGCCTACGAAGAACTGGTATTTGCCTCTTGGCAAATATCAAGAGTGGCTCAAGCAGTGGATTCTCGAAGGACACAAGGAGTGGCGACCAAACGTATATGGACAATGCAAGAGCTGGCTCGATATGGATCTTCAGCCACGAGCCATGACCCGCGACCTCGAATGGGGAATCCCCGTTCCCGTAGAGGGTGCAGAGGGCAAGGTGCTCTACGTGTGGTTTGATGCCCCCATCGGATATATCTCCAACACCAAGGAACTCTGCGATGCAAATCCTGAGCAATGGGGCACATGGGAGAAATGGTGGAAGGACGAGGACACACGTCTTGTGCACTTCATTGGCAAGGACAACATCGTGTTCCACTGCATTGTATTCCCTGTAATGCTCAAGGCCCACGGCAGCTACATTCTGCCCGACAATGTGCCTGCAAATGAGTTCCTCAACCTTGAGAACGACAAGATATCCACATCACGCAACTGGGCAGTGTGGCTTCATGAGTATCTTGAGGATATGCCTGGCAAACAGGATGTTCTAAGATATGTGCTCACAGCCAATGCCCCTGAGACGAAGGACAACAACTTCACATGGAAGGACTTTCAGGAGCGCAACAACAGCGAACTGGTGGCTATCTACGGCAACTTTGTCAACCGTGCCCTTCAGCTCACAAAGAAATATTGGAACGGTGTTGTTCCTGCCTGCGGCGAGCTAACGGATGTTGACCGTCAGGCTCTTGAGGAATTCAAGGACGTGAAGAAGAACGTGGAGCAAATGCTCGATGCATTCAAGTTCCGCGAAGCTCAGAAAGAGGCGATGAATCTTGCCCGTATCGGTAATCGCTATATTACGGAATGTGAGCCATGGAAGGTGTGGAAAACCGACCCGAAGCGCGTTGAGACAGTGCTCAACATATCACTTCAGCTGGTTGCCAACCTTGCCATTGCCTTCGAACCATTCCTGCCGTTCAGCAGTGCCAAATTGCGCAAGCTCATCAACTTGGAGGAATTCGACTGGAATGAATTGGGAAGCACCGAACTGCTCAAACCCGGTCATCAGTTGGCAGAGCCCGAACTCCTGTTTGAGAAGATAGAGGACGAAACGATACAAAAGCAGCTCGACAAACTCGAAGCCACCAAGAAAGCCAACGAGGCCGCATCCTACAAGGCTGCTCCCATCAAGGACACCATAGACTTCGAGACATTTGAGAAGCTCGATATCCGAGTGGGTCACGTCAAGACTTGCGAGAAGGTGAAGAAGTCAAAGAAACTCCTCAAGTTCACCATCGACGATGGCACTGGCGAGGATCGCACTATCCTCAGCGGTATTGCCGAGTATTGGAATCCCGAGGAACTCGTCGGAAAAGATGTTCTGTTCATTGCCAACTTTGCACCACGCAAGATGATGGGATTCGAGAGTCAGGGAATGATTCTCTCGGCAGTGGATTACGACGGCTCGCTTGCTGTCACATCACTTCTACGCGGAGTGAAACCAGGAAGTCAAGTAGGTTAATATCTATATAACGCAGATA
>CALZYS010000042.1 GCA_945830345.1 uncultured Prevotella sp. | reverse complement strand
TGCTGTTCTTTGGCGGCAAGAAGATTCCCGAACTCATGAAGGGTTTGGGCAAGGGCGTGCGCTCGTTCAAGGAAGGAATGAACGAGATGGAAAAGGACATCAAGGAAAAGCCTGAGGAAGAAAAGAAATGAGTAAGGACGAGGGACTGAGCTTTTGGGATCACCTCGACGTGTTGCGCACGATAATCATCCGTATTATCGTCGTCACCGTCGTGTGCGGCATAGTGGCATTCCTGTTCAAGGATGAGCTCTTTGCCGTAGTCCTCGCTCCGCGCAATCCCGACTTCATCACCTATCGCCTCTTGGCGCGGGTGAGTGGCTTGTTTGGGGGTGATGCTCCCGACAATCCTGTCATCCAACTGATTAACACAGGACTCGCCGAGCAGTTTGTCATCCACATGAAGACTGCCCTTTGTGCGGGAGTGCTCTGCTCGTCGCCCTACACTCTCTATCAACTCTTTCGCTTCGTCTCGCCAGCTCTTTATGATAATGAGCGCAAGTTTGCCGTCCCCATCGTCCTCAACGGCTATGTGATGTTCATGCTTGGCGTCTTGCTAAGCTATTATCTCATTTTCCCCCTCACGTTCCGATTCTTGGGTACGTATCAGGTGAGCGAGGATGTGGTGAATATGATTTCCCTACAGTCGTATATGAGCACACTCACTCTGATGAGCATCTCGATGGGCATAGTGTTCGAGATGCCCGTAGTGGCATGGCTTATGGCGCGCATGGGGCTGCTCACTGCCTCGTTCATGACTCGCTATCGCCGCCATGCCATAGTGGTCATCCTCACAGTGGCAGCCATTATCACCCCCACCTCCGACATCTTCACCCTCCTTATGGTGTCCCTCCCCATGTGGCTGCTCTACGAATTGAGCGTCGGCATCGTCAGGGTTAGCACAAGGAAATCTAAATAACCGCTACAAGTTAAAAGACGAAAGTTGAGTGAGTATAATAAGGATGAATGGTTCTTAATATTTCGTAAATAGGCATAATAAACGTATAAAGGTATTGACAAGAGGGAGAAAATTTGCTATATTTGCACTGTGAAATCATGAGTGCGATAATGTGCTCTAACTAAAGAAAGGAGAAATTATGACAAAGATTAGGGAAATCTACCGTTGCCCCATTTGCGGCAATGTGGTGGAAGTGTTGAACTCCGGCAAGGGCGAACTGGTATGCTGCGGCAAACCGATGGTGTTGCTCAAGGAGAACGTGACTGATGGCGCACATGAGAAACATGTGCCAGTGGTGGAAAAGATCGACTGCGGTTATCGGGTAAAAGTGGGAAGCGCAGAGCATCCGATGCTCGACGAGCATTACATCCAGTGGATAGAACTGCTGACACCTACCTCGGTGCTAAGGCGCGAGATGAAGCCCGGCTGCAAGCCCGAGGCAGAGTTCTGCACCGACGAGGCCTGCGTCTGTGCCCGTGAGTACTGCAACCTCCACGGACTGTGGAAAGCATAACGATGAACACACTGCCCGCATCTGCCAAATCGATGTGCGGGCAGTGTTTTCATAAAATTTTGATAACATCAACGCTTGGGAAATAATCGTAATTAATGTAAAGGTATGAGGTGATTGACTAAAAAAAGTATTATCTTTGCAGCCGCAATGAAGCGGATGATGTTCTTGTATGCAGTATGCATGGTGGTAAACATGTCGCGCGGGCAGCGCACTTGCGTTGTGGCGGATATGTTCACTCATATTCCGATTGGGAATGTGAGGGTCATTGCCGACCATTATGAGAGCAAGGCTGTGAGAACCAATTATAAGGGCGAATTTGACATCACTTCATCCGATTTCAAGCATCTCACTTTCATCGCCAGTGGATATATGCGCCGTGTTCTTGACAATAACGAAGTAGGCGACACTATATTCCTCCTTGCCAACGACAATCGCCTCGACGAGGTGGTCGTATATGGTAAGAAGCCAATCAAGTCCTCTGCCGTCGGCATTTGGGGAGCAAAGCTCAAAGAGCAGGGCAGGTCAATGCCCAAGCCCTCAGGTCATGACTTCCTCAGCATCTTCCGTCGCAAGGTGTCGGCCAAGAAGAGGAGGGAGCGAATGAAGGCTATCGAGAATTATTAGTGTATTTTTTGCCTAAAAACGTGCCGATAGAGGCTAATAGCGTGAATTATGGAATATATATCAGTTGCCCAGTTTGCCGGGAAATATGGCATAAGCGAACGTACTACCCTTAAGTATTAACAGTTATTCCTGCCTCAAGGCGTCGATAGCCTTGATCTTCATGGCTTGCTTCACCGGTCGCCAACCGGCTGCCACGGCTCCTCCTACGAGGATAATGAATGAGATAATTGTTATGAGGAATGGGGCGTAGGGATTGGTGAGCATGTCGTCGTCGGTGGCTCCCGCCGCCAGACTGCTCCTTAGGGCTGAGACGGCGGCTAAGCCGGCAATCATGCCAAGGAATCCCGTGGTCAGAGCGAGTATAAGACATTCTGTCAGTATCTGACGGATGATCACCCTCGGACTTGCACCCAAAGCCCTGTATATGCCAATCTCCTTGGTGCGCTCCTTCACCGACACCTGCATCACATTGGAGATACCGATGAGTCCGGCAAGCAGTGTGCCTATGCCCACAAGCCAGCACAGGATAGTAAGTCCCATTGTTGCCATCGCCACCTCCTCCTGGTATTGGGCAGTGTTATACACCTTCAATGCCTCGTCGTCGGCAGGATGAATCTTATGGCGTTCCTTGATGAACGAGATGACGGGTTTGTCCCACTCCGTCATGGGATACATATCCTTCATTCCCACGGTGATGAGGTCAATCTCGTTGTTGCGTCCGAAGATGGATTGGCATGTGGTGAGAGGCATTTGTATTACAGGCGACACGTTGAGGTCTTCGGCAAACTGGCGGTTGGTGCATTTAGCCACACCCACGATGCTGTATGGTATGTCCCTGATGGTGATGGTCTGTCCGCATGGGTCGGTGCTGCCGTCGAAGAGTTGCTTATACACATCCTCGCCTATTACGCACACCTTTCGCTTGCGCTGAATGTCAATGGTGTTGATATATCTGCCGTAGATCACGCGTTGGGGTATCGATACGAGATATTCGGGAGTGACGCCTTGTATGAGATACGAACCGCTCCGCTTGCCTATCGCCACATTACTGTAGTCCTCGAAGTTGATACCCGATACATAGCTTATCTTGTCGGCAAACTGTCGTCGTATGGCGTCGATGTCCGAGTTGCGCAGATGCCATATCCTGTCTCTCGACATACCCTTGTAATTCATCGTTGTGGGTTGAGGCTCAATCTCGATATTGTTGCCCGACATACTCACCGAACGCCCCACGAATCCCTGTTCGATGCCCTTGTTGACACTGAGCAGCACCACCATCATGAACATTCCCCAGAACACGCCAAAGCCAGTGAGCATCGAGCGTGTCTTCTGTCGCATTATGTTCTGTAGTATATCTCTCATAGCCAATAATTATTTAGTGAACACCAATGCCTCTACAATATTCATTTTCCCGGCTTGGCGTGCAGGTATATATCCCGCAATGACACCCGCAAGGATGATGATGCCGGTGATTGCCAATGTAGTGTAGAACGGTACGTTGGGATTGACGAACACCATGGTTCCGTCGCCGGCAGCCATCTCGGCAATGTTGCCAAGAGCCTTCAGGCATCCCAATCCGCATATCATTCCCACCATTCCCGAGAGGAATGATATTATCAAAGCCTCGATGGTCACCAACAGGAAGATGTATGACTTGTGGCAGCCCAAGGCTCTCATCACGCCAAACTCCCTCGTGCGCTCCCTCACGGTGATGAGCATGATGTTCGACACTCCAACCACACCGCCAAGCAGGGTGGCGAAGCCCACAACCCAAACAAACGACTGTACGGAACGTAGTGTGTCCATCGTCACGAGATATTCGTCGTACATATTGAATATCAAGAGAGCACTCGGGTCGCGTGGTGAGAAATTCCGGGCGTTGGCAAGTATATGTTTTAGTGCGGATGTGAATGTGGCATTCTCTTCGCAGTCCTTCAGTTTCTTCATTTTCAGCCATATTGCCGTCAGTCGGTTATTGTGCACAAACAGTTGGGTGACGGTTGTGATAGGTGCGAACACGTCGTTCTGTGCCACATATTGCTTGGTGGGCTTATACACTCCCACGATGGTGAATGGTCGGTCGGCCAATTTCACCGTCATGCCTATTGCGTCCTCCGCTCTCGATGTCTTGAGCAGGGCTTTCACGGTGGTCAGTGAAATAACGCACACACTGCGTGCCATGTTCATGTCGAGGGCGTCGATAGTGCGTCCTGCCACAATCCTTGCGTCCATCGACTCCATGAATTTCGTTGAAGTGCCGTTCACGGTGCGCATCACGTGTTCCCTTCCGCACGTTATCTCCACGTCGCGCATGGCCTTGACGGGTATGGCGTGCTCCACGTATTTGCTGAGTTTGTCTCCCAATAGGGCGGCATCCTTCTCCTCAATCCATATCTTCCTGTCCTTGCCGTAGCCGTTCCAGGGTAGGGAAGTGGTTCCTGGGGTAACCTTCACTGTGGCGTTGACATTCGACCCGTATATCCGTTCCATACCGTTGACGAGTCCCCTTCCGGCTCCTATCAGCAGTATGAGGATGAATATTCCCCATGCTATTGCAAAGCCGGTGAGTCGGATGCGCCCTTTGTTCATGCGCATCGACAGGAAGACGTCAGCCATCAGTTCACTTCTCATTCGTCCTTTATCTCCCTTTATCTCCTTTTATCTCCCTTTATCTCCCAAGTATAAAGCGAGTATCTGCCTGCTCATATTTAGTTTCATCCTCGTCTGCTCGGCTTGCAGCCTTGCCTCATGCAGTCGTGAGTCGGCCTCGATGAGTTCGAGCCAAGTGGCGAGTCCACCCTCATATCTTGTCTTTTGGTATTCGTATGCCTGTTCGCGCTGTTTGACCAATGTCTGCAACTTAGCCTGTTGTCCGTCGTATTGCGATATGGCGAGTTGCAGTTTGGCGATTTCGTCGCTCAGGTTTTTCTTCTCCTCGTCGATGGCGAGTTGTGTGTCCCTCACGGCGAGTGTGGCCTGTCGTATCTTTCCCCTTGTAGCATAGGCGTTGAAGATGGGGATCGACATCTTCAGTGCAATCATCTCGTTGTGGTTTTTCCAGAACTTCTTGTAATCCTCAAGCGACTCGCCGCTCTTCAGTGCCGAGTAGCCGAAGATACCCAATGAGCCAGTGAGCGACAGTTTGGGATATAGTTCGCTCTTGGCCTCCTTGAGTCGGTATTTGTCAGCCTCCATCTGAATGTTGAGTTGTCGTATGGCGGCATTGCCGTTCACGTCGTTCGAGTCGCATACCACAGTGTTGCTTTCTGTGATGTCGGCAATGTCAAAGTGGGCAGTGTCGTTGAGCATGATGGTTTGCGCCAAAGCCAATCGTGCCGTGGCTATATGGTTCAATGCCTCAAGACAGTTGTATTCAGCCTCGGTCAGCGAACTGTTGGCCTCTGTCAGTTCGCCCTCGCTTCTGCTGCCTCCATCCACGAGAGTCCTCACCATCTCCACCCGTTCAGCGGCAAGATTGCGCTCGGTCTCCACTATGCGATATTGGCTCTTGGCATATAGCAGTTGCAGATATTCCATGGCAATCTTCAGTCTGATGTCCTTCTCAGCCTTGTTTCTTCCCTCCTCAATCGATTTCAACTGCATTTCCTCCGCTTTCTTGGCATATCGTCTGCCGCCGCTGATGTCGATGGGCAGTTCGGCGGTTACTACAGCCGGGGCATACACGAAACTCTGTCGGAGCAGCAGGTCGAGACTCATGCCGAAGTTGAGCATAGCCGAGAGGTCGGCGTTCACAGTCGGCATCCACGATTTGCTTGCCGTCTTATATGCCTCCTCCTGAGTTCTTATCGCCACGTCAGCACGTTTCAGCGTCAGGTCGTTGCGTGTGGCATGTGCAATACACTCGTCGAGAGTCCATTGCTTCTGCGCATTTGCGGCAATGCTCATGCATGCCAAATATAATGATAGTATGATTCTTGTCGTCATAGTCTTCGCCTTTGGGTTATTTCGCTAATCCTCTCAGCAGGTCGCCACGCTTCACACCGCTTGTCAGTTCCACGTATAGTCCGTCGCTGCTGCCCAATTCCACTGCTATTCGCTTGAATTCCTGCTTGCTCTTGTCCTCGGGGGCGGATGTGAGAATCCACACGAAAGCCTTGCCTGTGGCATCGTCAAACTCCACCGCCGCCTCGTCCACGCTCAGCACTCCACGATGGGTGTTGGTGACAATCTTGGCGTTGGCACTGTAGCCCGACCTTATGCTCATTCCCTCGGGCAGCGATGCTCTCGCCTTTACCTCGAAGAGGGTGGTGCCGTTGCGCTCCGTACTCTTTGTTGATATGTATTCCAATGAGGCATTGATGGTCTCGCCCTTTTTCGCTCCTACAATGATGCTGACAGGCATCCCCGTGCGGATATTCTCCACCTCGGTCTCATCCACATGTCCCTTGAAGACAATCTCGTCCATGCTTGCCACGACAGCCACCGTGGTGCCTTCGGAGTATTCACTTGTGGCTACAACAGCATCGCCCGCCTTCACCGGCAGGTCGATTACGGTGCCGTTGATGGGACTGCGCACGATGGTGGCATTGGCAGTAGCCACACTCTCGCCTGTCTTCATCACTCTCATCGCATCTGCTGCTCCCCTCACTTCTGCTTCGGCCTGTCTGTATGCGCTCTCCGCCTTCTCGTAGTCTTGTCGGGCCACGGCTTTCTTTTCATACAGCGACTTTATGCGCAGGTATTCGCGCTTAGCCTCGTCGCGTTGCAGTTGGGCAATCTCCCATCTGTTTTTGGCTTCGCTCATGCCGGCGGTGTTCGGAGTCACACTGATTCGTGCGATAGGCTGACCCTTGCTCACCTTGTCGCCAGCCTTCACGAGCAGTTCGGCAATGGTGCCGGTGGCTTGCGGTCTCACCATTATCTCCTCGCGGGCTTCCAGGTGTCCCATCGCCGTGATACTCTCTTCGATGTCCCTTGGCTCCACCTTGCAGAGGGCATATTCCACTGGCTCCTCCTGCGACTGGTCCCACAGCCACCAGAAGGTGCAAACCACAATGGCGGCAGCTGCCACCCAACCCAATTTCTGTATGTTTTCCTTCGTTTTTTCTTTCATGAATATCTTATTTGTCTATAGTGCGCTGCAAAGATAGTAATAATTATTCAATAAGTGTCAACGCCGAAAGTTAAATTTCCTTATTTCTTGAATAATAGTTCATATTCAAACGGATTGTCCATAATGCATTGTTTTTGAGCGCAAAAATACATATTTTCTTCGAATTATCCAAAATAGGATAATCCTTTTTAGGATAATTTATATATTACGCAAGTATTTCTCAAATAAATCCCGAATTGTTTGGCTGTTCGGGATATTATTATTACCTTTGCCGAAAGAATAGAATACTGATATGAAAAAACTATTATTTTTAGCGTTGCTGACAGCGATGCTGTTCTCGTGCTCCGATTCGGGCAATGAACTCGTTGTGCCGAAGACGGCAGAGGTCAACGCCGTGGTGGACGATGTGAACATGTGGGGCAATCTTGTGCTCGACATACCCAAGGATTCCTTATATAAGGTGGGATATGACAACGGCGATATTGTCACAATCAGCGGGGGCAGCCTGCCAGAGCCTCTCGACATGGCTTTTACCGACAATATGATGTCGGTGGGCACATGGGGTATGTGTCTGACGTGTTTATCAGATGAGGCTACACTTACGATTGGTTTGGCAAATGCCAGTTTCTGCGACCGTGTAGGTGGTAAGGAGGGCGACCAATTGACCATATCATTGAAGGAAAAGGGTGGATTCCGTGATATGTACGAGAGAATGAAACTCTGGAATACGACCAATCGCTCTGACTACGACAGCGACGAAATGTTTGCCAATTTCTATCCTGTGGAATGTCACGGGATAAAGAGTGGGGTGGTGTATAGGTCGAGCAATCCCCTGATGGAATCCACTAATCCTGCAAGATATGAATATGCCGACCGTCTTGCACGCAATGCCGGAATAAACACGATCATCACTTTTGCCGACACTGAGGAAAACTGGCAATCGACTGTGGCGTCAGGTAGCGGATATGGAGAGTATTGCAATGAACGCTATAGTAAGGGCACCCTTCTGTTTCATAAATTAATAGACGACATTATGGATCGTCTGCCGTCGGCAGTGGAGTCGTATCTGAAAAACAAGGCAGGTCTTTCCACCGGGGAAATAGATAAACTAAGAGGTATATTATCAATAGAAGATTAAGTATGCGAAACATAATATTCTGGTTCTTCATCGCCGTGATGATTGTCGTCAGTTCGTGTAGTGATGACGATACGAAGGAAGCAACCAAAGAGCCGGTGCCTGTGATGATATTGGACACTGACGTTGCGTCGTCTGCCGACGACCTTGTCACGCTGAGTTGTCTGTATCACCTCGCCGACAAGGGGCGGATTAACCTTGCTGCAATCATGGTGAACCGCAATGGGGATGTGAACGCCAAGATGGTGGACATCATGAACACTTATTACAAGCATCAGGAAGTGGAGATAGGTGTGACGCATAGCGGTCCTGAGAACCCCATGGTGTGGATTGACTATTGGAAGATGTGTGAGCCGAGGAAGTATGCCGACGAACCTGTGTTCGCGCGCAGTTTGTCGGATGCCGAAATCAGTAGCCTTCCGGAGGCAGCCAAGCTATACAGGAAGATACTCGGCAGGAGCGAAGACAACAGTGTGGTGATACTATCTATCGGTTTTGCCAACAACCTCGCGAGGCTTTTGGAGAGCCAAGCCGACGAATATTCTCCGCTCGACGGAGTGGAACTGGTGAGACGCAAGGTGAAAGGCATCTACCTTCAGGCAGGGCACTATGGAGTGGCTATGGAGCCCGACTATAATTTCAAGAGCGACCCCGAGAATGCCATCAAGTTGATGGACAAATGTCCTGCACCAATGTATTTCTCTCCACAGGAGGCTGGCGACTATTTCAACTATGCCCCCGAGGCAGTACTTGCCGACCTGAAAGCTGCAGGTATGTCAGACGGTCCGCTGTATCATTGCTACAAGCATCACGACTGCGACACGGGTCAGCGAATGTGGGATGTGATGCCTCTGCTCAGTTGGCTTCATCCTGAATACTTCGACACATTCGGCCCTTATGATATCACTCTCGATGAGGACATGATACTCAATCTCAAATTGCCTGAGGCGACATCCAACTGCAACCGATATGTGCAATATCCCAACCTGAATGAGAAAGAAGCCATCTTGGGATTGATAAGACTATATTGCTCATTATACGACAAATAACGACGTTATACTTCAAAAAAAATATTAAGCATGCAGACAATACTCAAGCACTACCCACTGACAACAAATCAGAGTGAGATGTTTCAAGAGTGGGAGGAAGACACGAAGATGACACAGTTTAATATCTGTGGCTACTATCTTATTGAGGGACATCCTCTCAATGCCAAGCGGATGAGAGACGTCTTTAAGAGGATTATTGAATCACATCCGGTATTGCGTATGCGACTGCTGCATGTAGGCGAACATGAGGTGACACCCCTAAAATACTACGACGACCCCACACGCCTCATAAGGCTATATCCCGATTGTTCGCAGGATATAACCATGACGTTCCACGCAATGAGCGACGAACAGCTTGACAGCCACATAAAGAAGCCATTAAAGCCCTTCGACCCATTCAGTGAACCGCTTGTAAGAGCTGAATTTATCGAGACGCCAAACCGCCAATACATATGCTTTGAGTTCTTCCATCTGCTTGCCGACGGACTCACCTACCAGTCGTTTGTCAATGACATCAAGGCTGCATACGCAGGAATGGAGCTAAAGCCACAATCCCTTGAGTTCTTTGAATATGCCGAACAACAGTATCAATGGTGGGAGACGGAGGATTATCTCCGTCTCCAGCATTTCTACGAGAGCAAATATGCCGACGGACTGTCATTCACCCGTCTGCCCGAAAGTCATGGAGAAAACTATCCATGGGGAGAATTGTTGCAGGAGAGTCATGTAGTGGATAAAGGCAGGATTGAGGATTATTGTGAGCCCCATGGCTTGTCGGTAGCATCGGTAATGATGGCTGTGTATGGATGGGCATTGTCGAAGGCAAGTGGAGAATCCACCGTAGCCTTCCTCACGGGGTATCATGGCAGGGGGAAGGGCAATATCGACAAGGCTCTATATGGAAATTACATGAAGGAGATAGTGATAAGACTGAATATCTGCGACACTGTATCATTGCAATCCCTTACTGAGCAAATGGAGCATGAGATGATGGAGGGAATTAGGCATAGTGATTATCCTATTGACCACTACCTCCATACGCATCTCAAAGACGAGGATTATGATTGCACCGAATGTCTGTTTAATAGCTCTTATCTCGACATGACCACCTCGATGGGCGACATAAAGGTGAGTGCACACATTAAGACAACTGGCATGACATCAATCCCACTCATTCTTACCATTCACCGTTTCGATGACAAATATGTGCTTGAGGCGCAAGGCAGCGGTGGGCGTTACAGCCGAAAGCAGCTACGTGACTTCCTACAATTGTATGCCGACATAATCGACAAGGAAATGGCTTAGGCCAGCAGTTTGTGCCACCAATGCATAAAGCGGTTGATGAATCGCTCCATGTCCTCCTCGGCATACAGAGATTCGCTATATGAGAATTCCATCTCGAATCGTCCCACACATCCAATAAGTATTCCCGTTAGGAATTGGTAGGCAGAGTCATATTGTGTCCATTGCGCCAAGACAGTATTGCCATCCACCGATATATTATGCATGTTCTCGTTGAAGAGTACGGTAGTGCCGCAATCGTATGCATTTAGTTCTTCCCTCAAATCCTGATTGGTATAGAGGGAATGGCGATTGGCGGCAAACAGTTCACTGCGCATCTGTTCCACCATTTGCGACAAGGATATATCAGGATTAATATCCACGCACACTGTTGTCTCAAACAGGAAATTGCCAAGGCTTTCCAGCTCATTGCGCGACCTGCCTCGTTTAGTGGTGGAAAACAATACCTGGCCTCCTCCACTTGCCATATTCGTCATGTCAGCCAATGCCATCGCCCATGCCACGTTGAGCACCTCATTCACGGTGATTTGTTTCTTTTGGCATCTTGCCTCGGTGTCCAACCTGTCGATGACCTTGACCTTCTTTATAAAACGTCCTTTCTCGTAATGCTCCTTGATGGCGAAATCCGTAAGACGCAAACGTTCTCCATTGCCGCCCACCTTGTCAAACCACCACTGGCGGTCGGCATTGTATCGCTCTGAACGGCGGTTGGCTTCCTGTCGCTCCAAGTGACTGAAGAAAGACATATCATTAAATGCAGGCGTACAGTCGTCATTGAATGTGGCGAACATTATGCGATCGGTAAACTTGCTCAATGACCATCCGTCGAATAGCATATTTGCCACAATGGGAGAATAGAACTTACGGGTAGGGGTGACGAGTATAAGGATGCGTATCATTGGACCTGCATAATAATCCAGTTGAACACCTGTATGCTCTATGTAACGGTCGCAATCATCGTCAGACAAATATCTTACTTCGGCTTCCAAGTGCATATTCATGTCGGGGAACAATCGCGGTTCACCTGAGATATCCACTATACGTGAATGGCATACAGGCGACTCTTGCATAAAGGCAGTGGCTATTTGGGCCATGCGATGCTCGTCTGCCGAGTATGGCAGAGCTACAACAAATGACAGTAGCACTTCATCGTCGCTATGGTCGTTTTGCCAGAAATACAGCATCTCCCTTTGCGAAGGAGTCAACATATAAGTTTTCTCGTTTTCCATAATGTATATATAAGATATTATCGGGTCATACGATTAACATGCAATACGCAACATGAGAGTGAGCCTCCGCCCTTGAGATATTCGTCCATCTTGAAATACATTGGTTGCATGGCATTAGCGGCACAGATCTCTTCCATGCGTCTGAGTTTGGCGCGCTCCTGTCGATACTCCTCACAGCGGGGATTCATTGAGTCGATGTACGACGCATTGAGAATGAAATTCCCCACCACAACACTGTTCGTCAGTCCACCGTATGCCTCAAGGCGACTGATGGGGATAATCTCAGCCACTCGTTCGATGGCAGCCAGTTCGCTATGAGTAAAACTCTCAACCGACACAATCACCTTTTCCTTGGTCAAGGGAAAGACTGCGCAGTCGAGATGATAGAGGAAAGGGTCGTTGAGTTCCACGGCGATGACATTCATCCCGAAGGTCTTAGCCATCCACTCATAGCTTTTCCTTTCGGAGCGCATGCCATATCCCCCGATGTAGATATTGTCACGCAGGTATTTCAGTTCGGCCTCTCCCTCAAAGAGATGAGGGCATTTGATGGTATTGAAACCCAAACGGCGGAAGAAGTCCATGCCCAAAACCTCCTCGCCCCTGCGGTTGGCAACCCTGAAATTGGAGCCGATATACGTAGGCTCAGGCATGTGGTGAAGCACTATGCCATTGTTGGAGACGAACACCAAGTCCTGCAATCCGCAATCACTTGTAGAGGGCAGGAGATACACGAATCCATGGCGTGAGAGGAAAGAATAAACCTCCCACAGTTCATTTACCGCCTCCGTGTGATTCACGGATATTTCCTTTTCCGAATATGTTTCCATCCATGCGTTATTCCTTATTGATGTGTCGTAACTCACGGGGATATTCATCATGAATAAAGGACATTGTATTTCCATAATTATTTTTTGAAGACTAGTGTCGTTATGTTAAGACCGAACATGTATTTATGAGATATATCCTCACTCATTGCCATCACCAGTCGGAGACCGATGCCTTGGCTGCCATCTTCGCTGAACTCGCCGCTATTGAATGTTGTGGGCGAGAAGGGTTTGCCGGCATCCTTCAGTCGCACCTCCATACGGTCGGGGAAATCGGTCATCAGCACTTCGAAGCATCCGCCGTCGTTCTTGTCGCTACTGTGTTCGAGGATATTGCATATCAGTTCCTCGCAGCAGAGGATGGCATTGTTGGTCTTTTCCTCGCCCATTTCCACCATGGTGGCAAATGTCTGCACATCGAGCAAGGCCTGTTTTACAGATTCAATGTCGTAGGTGATGCACAGTTTTGTGGATACCTCATTTGGCAGCAGTGGCAATAACAGCAAGCGACTCCTGAGTTTGCTTCTCTTGGATAAGATGAAGGTGGTGAGCATCAGTATTGCGGCGAGCATAGCCATGCCTATGGGGAACGCCCACCAAAACCATTCCTTGTTGATAGAGCCAGCCGCAAACGGCACGGCGATGAGCACTATGGCTTGTAGGATGTTGAACACTATTGACAGACGCTTGAATCCCAACAGGGCATGAATCCTTGTGTTGATGTATATAATGAAATAAGGTATAAGCACAAGACTTATTATGCTCAGGTAATCATCCTCGTGCTCAACCGAGTGGATGTCGTATTCTCCAAAGACATTGAGAAACAAGGAGGGGGCGAACACCATTGAGCATGTCACTACACCCAATATCACCGCCATCAGCATATTGCCCCTGCCGAGCAGTTGGCGAAACGACGAATAGTCGCCTTCGCCCAAGTACATTCCTCCCGCACTCTCGTAAATCTCGTTGATGCCCTCGTTAATCATTGTGCACAATGCCAACACCTGAATAGCCACTGCGATGACGAAGAGCCCTGAATCGTCATAATATTCCATCACGATATGGTTGAGCAGCAATGCTGTCACTCCCGACGATATCATGCCAAGGGCAAGTGGCAGCCCCTCGTTGAAGATCTGCCTGAAGATAGACAGGAAATTCTTGACCCTCGTAAATCCGAAACTGCACTTGCCGCTCCTAAGGTAGCTAAGCAGGATGCCGAAACCGACGCACTCACTAATTATCGTGGCATAGGCGGCACCCCTGATTCCCATCCCCAAAGAGTCGATAAGCAGAAAGTCAAGACCGGCATTGACTATAAGGATGGCCAACATTGCTGTTGTCACCCGTTGCGGATTGCCGTCGCTGTTAGCAAACAAGCATAGCACCACCATTGGAGCCTGGACGACAAAGGCGGCAAGTATCACACTCACATAATCTCGCGTGAGTGAATATATGTGAGGCATGTCGCTGTCGGTGAGCAAAGATATGAGACCGTCGAAGAACAGAGTGCAGATACCCACAAGTGTCAATATGACAACTATGCTTGATGTGAATGCCACCGTGAACTGCCTGCTTGCCGCACGGAAGTCCTGCTTGGCAATGTATTGTGCCGACAGGAAGCTCGATCCCAAGGCAAAGAGAGTCATCACGGCATACATAAAACTGTCGAGTGGCAGAAACAGGTTGATGGCCGACAAGGCATCAGGCCCCAAGAACTGGCTTGCCACTATGCCGTCGGTTATAGTCCTCACTTGCTGCATTATGCTTGTCAGTATCGACACCGCGAGAAAGTTGCGGAAGGTCTTATTTATTATATAGTCTTTTTTCATAATATGCAATTTGTCGGTTGCAAAGATAGCAATAAATATTGAAATAGGGGAGTTACATTGCGATATTTTTTTGTGTCAATAAATCAAAAACAAGTCAAATATTTAAAAAACTCGATAATTTAGGGGGAATTTAAAACGAAAATCAAGGCTTATTCAAATAAATTGTTTACTTTTGCAAAAAATAATAGTAAGTAAGACATTAAAATAAGAAAAGAACCAATGGAACTGTCAATGCTGACAATTGAGGCATTTGCCCATTATATGAGGGGAGCGGTAACGCTCTTCTTCATCTTCTGGTGCTTCAAGTTGTATGTGTATAAGAGGCGCAACAGGATGATGAAACTGTTGTATTATGCCACTTTGTTCCTCGCTTTCGGTTTTCTCAAGGATGCAGTGTTCCTTTTCTCAGAGTGGAAGAACTCGATGTTGCTCAACGACGTGGCGCGGACATTCGACCTGCTGTTCATTCCCCTCATCTGCTCCTTCTTCCTTGAGGCGGCACGACCGGGACTTGTCACCAACAAGAAGTTGGTCTGGGCATTAGGAGTGCAGTCTATGTTTGTGGCGATTTTTGCGGTTTATCCCGATGAAACCGTAATTTCTTGCGCATTGATTATGGATTTTCTTATGTCGTTAGTTACAATTATATATGTGGTGATATTCTCAATCACATATCGCAAATTCATATCGTCCAACTATTCCTATCGCGAGAATATCGACGTCAGTTGGGTGGTTATTTCGTGCATAGTATATTTCTCCACATTGTTTTTCTTTATCTTTGCATTTGAGGAGACGACATGGCTTAGTGAGTCGATGTATGACCTTTTCTCCATCGTACTATGGACATTCCTCTTCCTCTTTGCCCGAAGGCACAGGGTGATGAGGATTTTCAAGCAGAAGGAGAAACCGGAAAATGCGGTCACGGATGAACTGCATGGACCAGAACCTGTAGAGGAAGATCAGCCCCAGTCCTATCGTGACGACATACTTACCGAGAGACTCACACGACTGATGGAAGTCAACAAGGTGTATCTCAATCCCAAGGTGTCGCTCAGCGAGGTGGCCCTCGCCATAGGTTCCAACAAGACCTATCTCTCCGACTATTTCAACAACTCGCTCAACACCACCTTCTACGACTATATCAATCGCTACCGTATAGCGGAGGCATGCCGCATAATCGACGCAATGCCAAGCGAAGGACGCAAACCGATGTCGGCAGTGGCGGAGGTAAGCGGATTCAACTCCCTCTCCACCTTCAACCGTTATTTCGTCAAGGTGAAGGGAATGAGTCCAAAGAGCTATTATTTGTCAAAACAGATTAGTAACCATTAAAATATTAGGAGATAAGAGTATGAAAAGAAATCTACTGCTATTATTTATTCTTTTCTCCGTCGTTGCCATATTACCCATAATGGCGGCAGACGGAGCAAAAACTAATGCACGACAGGAAAACAAGGTGCTTGTGCTCAGTTCGTATTATCAAGGCTACGGATGGGCAGGAACACTCGAAAGTTCCATCGTCTCCCACTTCTCGGTTGACCGCAAATGGAATGTGGAAGTGGATTATCTCGACCTCGTGGCCAATCGCGACAGCAGTTATATGCGCCAAACTGCCGAACGGCTTATGGACGAGCACGATGCCAACAAGAAGAATATCGTGGTGTTGTTAGGAGAGGAGGCATGGATAATGTATCGCTCCTATATGAATGATGCCTGGAAGAGAGTGCCTTGTGTGGCCCTTTTCTCGGGCACCTACACCATCAGTGCGTCCGACTACGGTTTGTGCCATGAGATTTCGGAGGATATGAAAATCTCGTTGGAGGACTCGCGCAAGGGGTTCAACGCCACTCTCATCACCGACCCCTATTTTGTTAATCCAACCATCCAACTGGCATTGTGTCTCAAACCCGAGACCGAGCATCTTGCCCTCGTCAGCGACACATGGCAGATAGGATTCATGGTGAGGGAACAGACAAGGCACCTGGTGAAGGAGAATTATCCCAACATCGACCTTATCGACCTCAACAACAGCAAGCTCACCACCGCTCAACTGAAGACACGCTTAGCGACACTGCCCAAGAACACTGCCGTCATCTTCGACTCGTGGTTCAGTCAGAGCAAGAACGCAGCCAACCGTGCCATTTATCCCGACAACGCCATGCGCTATATCGCCAGTTCGCTGACGGGAGATGTGGTCTTCGGGCTTTATGATATGGGCATACGCGAGGGCGTTCTTGCCGGTGGTGTATATCCCACTACCGAGGAACTGCAATCCATGCTCATCAATGTGCTTACAAAGATTGAAAATGGAGTGCAACCTAAGGACATACCCTTGGTGAAGCTTGAGAACGCACGCACATATCTCAACTATCATACATTGAAGAGATACGGCATACCCGAGAAGCTCTATCCCAAGGATGCCATATATTTCGGCAAACCAGTCAGCTTCTTCGAGCGCAACGAGAAATACATCCTTGGAGGCGCATGCTGCTTGATAGCCATCGTAATCCTCATCAGTGTGGTGGCATTCTTCGAGCGCAAACTGAAGCGTCAGGCCAAGATGCTGCTCTCCGTGTCGCGCGAGAACGAGAAGGGAAAGGCGAATTTCATCGCCAACATGGGCTATCTCATGCGCTCGCCACTCAATGCCATACAGATGTCCATCGATATGCTCGACAAGTCGAACATCAGCGACAATGACAAGGAACTGCTCACTCTCATCAATCAGAATAAGAGTATGCTCCTCAATATCTTCAACGACATCATCGACCTCGGCAAGGCTGGCGAGAACGACCTCAACCTCTCGCTCACGACAGTGGATGTGGAGGCGGAAATCGAGAATGTACAAGAATCGCTGGAGAATGTTAGCGGCATACAGTTTACTGTCGAGGGCGACGGAAACACGCATTATGTTGTGGCAGATGCCAAGAGGTTCTCACAGGTGATTAGCTATGCCATCGTCAATGCCGACTATTTCAAGATGACAGGCAAGGTGGCGGTCAAGTTCTGTGGAAATCAGGACAAGGTTGTTATTCAGGTGGGGTGCATCGCCAACTTCACCGACAGCGACCCCGAGGCGCTCTTCGACGTATTCAACAACCGCACCAATCCCGCCAAGAGCGGACGCAGCAATCTCGAACTCCCCCTATGCCGCAAACTCATGCATGCCATGGGTGGTTCTATCACGCTCGAACGCCTCGCCGACGACCAATGGGCATTTGTCATCAGGATTAACAGAGGCAACCTGCCGTCGTAGGTTCGTTCCTTGTCCAATCTTGAAGTTAATGGTTAAATATAATTAAGGTTCACAACTTTGTAGTCCACAAAGTTGT
>CALZYS010000041.1 GCA_945830345.1 uncultured Prevotella sp. | reverse complement strand
GTGGAGTTAAAAGGAGTTATAAGAAGTTATCGCTCCCTGTGGTCGCTCAGGAAGATAAAGGACAATAGTAAAATCTATGCTTAAAACATATGTCATCTATCTCCTTCTATCTCCTTTTATCTCCTTATATCTCCTTTTATCTCCTTATATCTCCTTCTATCTCCTTTTTACTACTTCCAAAATTTGACTGATAATACATGATGGGGATTACAAAGACATTCAGAAGTGTGGATGTAATGAGACCTCCGAGAATGACCTTTGCCATAGGCGATTGTATCTCATTTCCTGGCAGATCGCCGGTGAGAGCCATCGGGATAAGAGCCAAGGCACTCGTGAGAGCCGTCATGAGGATTGGGTTGAGACGGTCAACCGAACCTGTTATGATACTGTCTTCCAATGAATAGTCCTTGCGACGCAGGTCGTTATAGCGCGACACAAGAAGCATACCGTTACGTGTGGCAATACCGAAGAGGGATATAAAACCGATGATGGCAGGGATGCTCACCACCCCACTCGTCATGGCTATCGCCACCACACCTCCTATCACTGCCAAGGGAAGATTGAGCATCACAACCACCGACTGGGTGAGCGAGCGGAACTGATGGAACAGCAACACGAAGATGACTATCAGACTGATAAGCGATGCCACCAAGAGAGTGCGCGATGCCGCTTGCTCGCTCTCAAACTGGCCTCCGTATTCCACATGATAACCCTCGGGCAGAGTGATATGTTCAGACACCTTCGCCCTGATGTCGTTGACTACACCATGAAGGTCACGCCCATTGACATTTGCCGAGATGACTATCTTGCGCTGCACATTCTCGCGACTTATGGTGTTGGGGCCAGACGTGGATGTGACAGTAGCTATTTGACTGAGGGTGACAGGACCGCGAGGAGTCTGCACTCTCAGGTCTTTTATGTCTTGGATAGTGGAACGATGATCGTCTGACACTTTCAGTGTGACGTCAAACGTACTGTTGCCGTCATACACCTGCGACACGATTGAGCCTTGCAAGAGAGTTTCGACGTATGAGGCAAACTCGGGCATGGTGACTCCATACTTAGCCAACAGTGCGGCACGCGGACGGATGGTGAGCTGCGGACGCTCCACCTGCTGCTCCACGTTGAGGTCGGCAATGCCGTCGATGTCCTTTATCTCATCCTTTATCTGATTTCCGATGGAATACATACGGCTGAGGTCGGTGCCGAAGAGTTTGATGGCAATTCCCGCACGCGTTCCCGAGAGCATAGCGTCGATACGATGACTGATAGGCGAACCCACCTCCACATTTATTCCTGGTATCTCCGACAGGCGATGGCGCACGTCTTCGAGGAGTTCGTCCTTTGAGCGGCCGGAGAGTTCGAAGGGTGCTTCTATCTCACTGGTATTAACACCCAAGGCATGCTCGTCGAGTTCGGCTCGACCAGTCTTTCTGCCCACCACCTTAATCTCGGGAATCGACAAGAGGGCTCGCTCGGCTCGTCGTCCGATACTGTCCGACTCCTCAAGGGATATGCCAGGAAGCGTACTGACATTGACAGTGAGTGAACCCTCGTTGAACGGGGGCAGGAACGAGCGTCCGAAACCCGCAAATACCACTATGGCAATCACGAGGGCAGCCAAGGTGGTGCCGAGGACGACACGCCTATGGAGCATTGCCCATCGCAAGGCATTGAAATAATGCTTCTGCAGATAGGTGATGATTATCGGTTCCTTCTGCACTTCGAGCGAGTTCTTGCCACTGCCAAGCAGAAAACTGCACAACACGGGAGTGAGGGTGAGGGCGACTACGGTGGAAGAGCACAGGGCAACGATGAAGGCAATGCCAAGTGGTGCCAGCATGCGTCCCTCCATTCCCGAGAGGAAGAAGATGGGCAGGAAACTGGCAATGATAATCAGTGTGGAATTAAGGATCGGCATACGCACCTCGCGCGACGCATCAAAGATGACGTCAATGACAGGTCGGCGGCCTGGAATAGGCAGTTGGCGGTTGGCACGCAGACGCTTATACACATTCTCCACATCCACGATGGCATCATCCACAAGCGAACCGATGGCAATACACAATCCGCCAAGACTCATCGTGTTGATGGTGAGGTCGAGGGCATGTAGAGCCACTATTGCCGCAAGGAGCGAAAGGGGGATGGTGACAAGCGAGATAATCGTGGTGCGGACGTTCATAAGGAAGATGAACAGGACGATGACAACAAACAAGGCTCCTTCGAGGAGTGCGTCCTTGACATTGTCGATACTGCTCTCGATGAATCGCGACTGGCGATAGACATCCGTTGAGAGATTAACGTCAGAGGGCAGCGAAGACCTCAGGTCGGCAAGTGTGGTGTCGATATGGGCCGTAAGTTCGAGAGTGCTGGTATTGGGTTGCTTGGTGACTGTGAGTGTGACCGCAGACTTGCCGTTATAGCTCGATACACCGGTGCGGGGGGTCTTGTCGCCCACCCTCACCTCTGCCACATCACGCAGGCAAACGGCACCTGAGGGTGTGTCTGCAACAAGGGCATCGGCAAGTCGGTTGACATCTGTGGTAGATAGTAGTCCACGCACGATATACTCATTGCCGTATTCATACAACGTGCCTCCCGAGACATTGGCATTCATACCCTCTACTGCCGACATCACATCACTGAGGGTGACGCCATGATGCGACATTCGCTCGGGAGAAAGCAGTATCTGATATTCCTTGACTTCGCCGCCAAGTACCGACACCTGAGCCACACCGCCCGTGGCAAGCAGTCGTGGCCGGATAGTCCAATCGGCTATGGTGCGCAGGTCGCACAATGACGTGGAGTCGGACGTGAGAGCCACAAACATCAACTCGCCGAGGATGGACGACTGCGGACCGAGGGTAGGATTACCTATTCCCGCGGGCAAATCGTCGCGCACGGTGGCAAGTTTTTCGGATACTATCTGACGCGCCTTATATATATCAGTGCCCCAATTAAATTCAACCCATACAACGGAGAATCCGCTTGTGGAAGAGGAACGCACTCGACGCACATCCGTGGCACCATTGACGGCAGTCTCGACGGGGAAGGTGACAAGTCGCTCCACCTCCTCGGCAGCCATTCCGCGAGCCTCAGTCATCACCACAACAGTGGGGGCATTGAGGTCGGGAAACACATCCACCTCCATATTATTAGTGGTATATACACCAAATAGCATCAGCAGCACTGACACTATCACTATCGCGAGGCGATTGTCGAGGGAAAATCGAATTATCTTATTCAGCACGAGAGAACTTTAATTTTTTAATTCTTTAATTCTTTAATTTCATTGAAATCTCCGATTTCAATGACTATGGCTATGTCCTTCAGGGACTGAGCCGCTCATCGAGGCGAGGCGCACCTGCATGGCACCCTGTGTCACTACGGTTTCTCCGGATTTCAGTCCGGAGGTAATCTCCATGCGCTCACCGTTGTCTCTACCGATGGACACCTCGCGCTTGACAAAGACTCCAGGTTCGTCGGGCTCAGCCACATACACGAAGTAAAGTCCCTGCTCCTCGGTAATCGCACTCGTAGGCAGCGAGATACATGGTTTGCCGTCGTTAATGAGCAGATAGACATCGGCATACGCCCCCGGGAGGAGAGCACCCACATTGTCCATCGACATGATGACAGGGGCAAATGCTGAGCCATCGGCAAGACTGCGGGCATACGACTCCACACGTCCGTTCATTTCTGAGAGTCGATAGAGCATGTCGTCGCCGGGAATACGGAAATTGGCTCCGCTGACAGATGATAAGAGGCTCACATACTGCTGCGGCACATCGGCACGCAACTGCAGTCGGCGATTGCTTGTGAGAGTGAGGATGGGAGTGCCAATATTGACGTAGTCGCCTTGGCGCACGAGGATGTTCTTCACATATCCAGCACGCGGAGAGGCTATCACCACCCCACCCTTGGATGCTGTCGATTCCAGTCCACGCCATGCCGCGAGAGCCTGTTCGTAATCGAGTTTTGCCTGTTCGTAGGCTTTCTGCGATATTATCTTGTCGGCTACAAGTTCCTTTGCCCTCTCCAATTGGCTTTGGGCTGCGAGATAGGCTGCCTTTGCCTTAGCCACGGGGTCGCCCGACTGGAGATTGCGCGACGAGACGGTGGCGAGCTGTTGACCTGCCACTATAGTGGCACCCTCGGTCAACTGGCGATTTGCAAATTGAACGATACCATCTGATGTGGCAACGACAGTCTGTTCGTCATTCTGCGACGACACAATCTGTCCTCCCACCTTTATCACATTGGCAAAGTCAGACGCATTCACCACTGATGTCATCACGTGAGCTTCCCCCAACTGGTGCTTCGTCATGACAATCTCTCCTGCATGGTCTTCATGTCCATGCTCATCTTCTTTGGCTTCGTCGTGGCCCTTGCTGCCGCACGAGGCAAGCAGCAAGAGCGACGACAGGAACATTATAGTCTTCTTATTCATTATTATAATATTATCTCAAGCGGACAGGCTAGAGCCGACTTGAAGTTGTCGATGCGCAGCTGCCACTCTGATTGTGTGCGGCAGTCATACTTGCTCCATGCCGAACCGAAGTAATACGTGAATTTCTCGTTAGGCTGCAATCCCTTCTTGATTCCAAGGGCATGACCTGCATTGCCTCTCACGGGATTCTGATACATCACCTTGCGTGTCATGTCAACACCCTCGGGGAAGATGGCAGCCACATATATCTGGAAGTTCTGATTCTTTGGATTGTCGGTGGGGTCGGCATACTGCACGAAGTCCTTGCCCAGAACGACACTCTCGGTGTCCTCGGTATGGATGACTACTCCCGAAGCCACATCCACGGGGGCGGTGATGCCGTCATACCACACAGTCATCTTGTTGAAGTTGCTGCCCTTGTCGAGCGACAGGATGCGATGCTCGCCGTTTGCGCCATAGTCCAGGCGCACAGCGAATCGGAGCGGTCCGTTGTCGAGTATCTCGTAGGATGTCCAGCAGTATGGGAAACGGATGTTCTCGCCCTCGATGATGGCGGGAGTACCGCATCCGAGTGTCGGTCCCACCTTATAGCAGTCGAGACCATAGCCGCGATCCACATGATAACTCAGTTTGTTGACAAGCTCGTTGTGATAACGGTTTTCCACCACAAGGTCGGGCGTGTTCTTCACCCACACGTCATTACCGTAGGCATCCTCACCCGAAGCCTGCAGTGCAGGACCATAGCAGCGATATGCACCGCGGTCGTTCTCCCATGCAATGTCGTCAACGCGCTCGGGATACATTCGTCCGTAGCAGGTGCTGACGTATGACTTTGGCTGTCCTGTGACAATGGTGATTGTGGCAGTTGAAGAGGGAGCCAATGCTACATCCACGAGTATCTTTCCGTCGTGGGTGAGCTGAGATGGTATCTCGTTGCCGATGGCGTTCTTTACAATAAACTGGCGACCTCCGCTGATGCCGAGACGCTTGAAGACCTCGGCAGCACAGAGTTCCACCACCTGCTGACGCTGGATGCCCGAGGCGTTCTTCACCTCGACAGTCATCTGACGTGGAGCGACGAGGGTTGAATCGTCATATCTCACCTTCTCGCATGCGGCAAGAAGAGCCTCTGGCGAGTTGTCGCGCTGGTTCCACATCTGTTCGATGGTGGCGGCATATTGCGCCTTGTCGAGCAGTCCTCTGTTCACTGTCCACAAGAGTGTGTAGAGCGTTGGTGCGGCAGCAACATCCGCCTTCACCTTCTCGGCGATGTCGCCACGCTGCGGAGCGTCGGCAGGAAGGGCGTCGAGCGTGCGCACGAGTGAGAGCACGTCAGCCTGTCGATAGGCGGCGATGATACGGTCGAGATACTTAGGGCAGCGTGTTGCCTTATACAGTTTTGCCAGCACGGGCAGCGACTGGATATTGTCGGCACGCAGCAACGACGCAATCTTATACTTGCCGGGATTGCTTTCGTTGAGGTCGAGATATGCCTCCATCTCACCGTTCCATTTGTTGTGGCGCGCCCATTTGTCGCAGTATTCCAGATAGCGGGCGTTACCAGTGAGGCGATATGCCTCCATGTTGGCTACGAAATAGGCTGCCTCGTCGGCACCTGTACCCACCTCGGGGGCATGGGCAGCCTGATACTCGTCGTTCATCTTCGTCACGGTCTCGATAGCCGCAACCTTTTTCACCGTTTGTTTTTTCTTTGCCTTGGCTGCCGATGCCGTCAGCGGCATCATCATCAGCGCGAGGGCCATAGTAGCTAATGTTTTCATTTTCGTTTGTTATTTGATTATTTTAATTCTGTATTAAACCAATTCATTATCTGTCGGAAGAGGTGATTGGTGGTGTTGCCTCCCGATATGCCGTGATTGCGGTTGGTATATACCAACTGGCGGAAGTCCTTGTCGGCCTGCACGAGTGCCTCAACGTATTCCGCACTGTTTTGGAAGTGCACGTTGTCGTCGGCAAGTCCGTGGCAGATGAGCAACGCGCCATGCAGTTTGGGTGCACGCACGATGGGGTTCACCTCGTCATATCCCGAGGGATTCTCCTTGGGAGTACGCATGAATCGCTCGGTATATACCGTGTCGTAATAGCGCCAGCAGGTGGGGGGCGCAACTGCCACTCCCGCCTTGAATACGGGTCGTCCCTCCGACATCGACATGAGGGTGTTCCATCCGCCGTAGCTCCATCCCCATATACCAATACGATTTTTATCCACGTAACTCTGGGTGCCAAGCCACAAGGCGGTCTCCACTTGGTCGGCTGATTCCTTCTCGCCAAGGCGCAGATAGGTGCACTTCTCGAAGTCGGCACCGCGTCCGCCTGTTCCTCGTCCGTCAACGCACACGACGATGTATCCCTGCTGCGCCATATACTGCTCAATCACTGCACCCTGACCTCTACTGCCGATGTTCCACGAGTTGAGCACCTGCTGATTGCCCGGACCGCCATATTGATACATGATGACGGGATAGCGCTTCGACGCATTGAATCCCGCGGGCTTTATCATCCATCCGTTGAGCTTCACTCCCTCCGAGGTTGTAAACGAGAAGAGTTCCTTCGTGCCTGTTTCGTATTTCGCCCATTTCTCCTTCAGTTCCTTGTTGTCGATGAGCACAGCGGTCTGTTTACCGCCCACGGTGTTGAGGGTGTATGTCAGCGGATTGTTAATGTCGCTCCACACGTTGATGAAATACTTATAGTTGCTGCTGAAGATAGCCGAGTTCTGTCCAGCCTTGAGGGTGAGACGCTCGGTCTTGCCGTTGGCGCGCGCCACAAACACCTGCTTGTCGGTGGCTCCGTCGGGGTTGGCGGCATAATACACGTCGCCCGTGGCTCCGTCAATGCCATACACGTCAAGCACCTCCCATTGTCCGTTGGTCACCTTTCGCTTCAACTGGCCCGTGAGTGTGTAGAGGTAGAGATGGTTATATCCGTCGCGCTCCGAGGGCAAGAGCAGATAGTTGCCCACAATACGTGTGTCCTGCACTGCCGCCTCCTTGATATACTTGTTCACCTTGTCGGTGATGACGAGTTTGGCGAGTGTCGAGAGCGGGTTCACCATATATATAGAAAGGTGGTCCTGATGGCGATTAAGGGTGAACACAGCCACCTTCGATGCATCCTCGGTGGCAGCAATGCGTGGGATATATCCGTCGGCATCGAGGGGCACTTCCAGTTTGCGTGTCTGATGCGACTTGATGTCATAGCTCCACACCGACACCTTCGAGTTGTCCTCACCTGCCTTGGGGTATTTGTATGTATAAAGTCCTGGATATGTGGCATATTCCTCCTTGTCGGGATGACTGCCACGGAAGAGTTGCATGGAATACTGCTTCACCTTCGACTCGTCGTATTTTATCCAGCATATCTGTCGGCTGTCGGCAGTGAACACCATCGACGAGTTGGTCGTGAATTCCTCCTCATACACCCAGTCGGGCACTCCGTTGATAATCTCGTTGATTTTTCCGTCCTTCGTCACCTGACTCTCGGCATTGTCGTAGAGCAGTTTCACGAGATAGATATTGTTCTCCCTGACGAATGCAATCATCGTACCGTCGGGCGAGAACACTGGTGTCTGCTGCGGACCTGCGAGCGAGAGTGCCACCATCTTGTTGTTGCGCACGTCGAAGATATAGTATTCGGCAGTAAACGAGCGTCGGTAAATGGATTGTGTGGCTGTCTGAATGAGTATATTCCTTCCGTCGGGACTGACGATATATCCATCCACTCCGTCGATGCGTATCTTCGGACCGCGCACGTTGTCGAGGTCGAACACGGTAGCCACCTCCTTACCGGTCTTGAAGGAGTATTTCACTATTTTTCTCTTGTCCTTTGAGATCTGCATATAGGTCTCGCCGTCGCTTGCCGGTTTGACTGCGGCAAGGCGTTCGCCATAGAAATCTCCGTTGGCGATACTCTTGATTTCGAGTCGTTCTTTTGCATTCATTGTTGACAGTGTCATCATTGCCAATGCGCATAAAAGGATTATTTTTTTCATGTCTTTCTACGTTTTTTCTAAATTTTGTCTGCAAAGTTAGGGTATTTTTCGTAACTTTGCAAAGAAATTGAGATATTTTATTATATTTTTCGTAACTTTGCAAGCGAGTTGCATGAAAATGAAAAAGAGATACAACGACTATGGGTCATGGATAAGGGAGAGATTCCATTATCGTGTGCAGAAGATTTCAGTGGATGCCGGCTTCACCTGCCCCAACAGGGACGGACGTGTGAGCCGTGGCGGTTGCGTGTTCTGCGACAACAGGACATTCAACCCAGCCTACTGTGAGCGCGAGAAAAGCATAAAAGAACAAATCATCGCCGGCAAGGATTTCTTCGCACGCAAATATCCCGACATGAAATACCTTGCATATTTCCAGGCTTATAGCAACACCTATGCCAATGTGGAAACGCTGAAACGCCTCTACGAGGAGGCACTCGCCGTGGATGACGTTGTGGGCATAGTCATCGGAACTCGCCCCGACTGCGTGCCCGACGCCACTCTCGACTATCTTGCCGACCTCAACCGACAGACATTCATGATAGTGGAATACGGTATAGAATCCGCCAATAACGACACACTGAAAATTATCAATCGTGGACACACCTTCGAATGTTCCGCCGATGCCGTGAGGCGCACTGCCGAGAGGGGAATACTCACCGGGGCGCATGTCATCATCGGACTCCCAGGCGAATCGCCCGAGGAGAGTCTGCGTCAGGCCGACATCATCTCCTCACTGCCCATCGACATACTCAAGCTCCATCAGATGCAGGTGGTGAAAGGAACGCGCCTCGCCGAGATGTATCAGGGCGAGGGCGCACAGCCTTATATATATAATAAGGTGGAAGACTATATCCGACTCGTGGCGGAATATATCTCGCGACTGCGACCCGACATCATCCTCGAACGATTCGTGTCGCAGTCACCCAAGGGGATGGTGATCGCCCCGTCGTGGGGACTCAAGAACCATGAGTTCACCAACCTTCTCGACAACTACCTTCGCGAGCACTCTATCACGCAGGGCTGCTCCACCTCGCGCTTCCAGACTTTGAGGTAGTCAAAGAATGCCTTTGCCGAATGTATTCCCTCGGGGAATGTCTCGTTGTCGGATGCAAAGGTGATGTGGTATCTCATCGCATTGGCTATCTTGCCCACCACAAAGGGATAGTTGCTCTTGTCGGCAGGCAGTTCCTTCACCACGTTTGCCGTTGGCAGACAGATGCCGAGTCCCACAGTCTCGCGCTTATGTCCTGCGGAGTCCTTCTCCGACACGGGCCAGTCGGTGCCCCAGCATCCGCGCAGTCCCTTGCCGTCGGAATACTCCGTCGAACCCTTCACGTTCACCAGTCCTGTTGACAGTTCTATCGCCGAAGCGTCGCGCGAGAAGAGCACATCCACCTGACAGTCGCGCCTTCCGGCATAGAGTGTATAGTATGTTGTCATGTCGATGCGCTCGTCGGCGGTGCAAGCATCGGGGTAGCGGGGATTCCATCCCTTGTCCACCACCTTCACTACGGTGCGCAGCGGTCCGCGTGCCACCACTGCCAATGTGCGGTTCTCCACGTCCTGCAACATCTGCATCGCTCCGTTGTGCCATCCTCGCAAGGCTCCCACGCCGAAGGTCTTGCCCACCCACAGTACGTCGTCGCCATATCCCGCAGCCTTCTGCTCTGAGTCGGGATAGAACTGAGTGTCGCGCAACTCCAATGCACGGCGGTATTTGCCATAGATGTCCACCGTCTGACGCTCGTCGAAGTATATGCGGTATGCCACCATGTCGTTCTCGAACGCCGGTCCATGGTGATGCAGCATCCAATATGGATTGGTGCCGTTATCCACGGTCAGACTGCTGATATACAGGTCCTGCTTGTTGGTACTCTTGATCTTCTTGTTGGTGAGCATCATCTCTGCATACACCTGCGGCTCATACTTGCGGGGCTGTCCGCTCTCTGACAGTGTCACTGTGAAGCGGCTGCTCTTCTTTGCCCCTATCTCGGCGACGATGAACGAGAGCGACTCGTATTTGCCATCGCCGTCGATGTCGTCGAGCTGACACGGAATCTCCACGCCTTGCGCATCCTTCACGAGAGCAGAACCTACAGGCGACTCCAACTGCAATGCCACGGGCACGGCTTTGCGACTTACTGACGATGGATTACTTACCGACACCTTCATGTCGGCTGTCTGTGCCTCTGTCGCCATGGCAGCCACGAGGCAGATAAGTGATAATAGTATTTTCTTCATCATAACTAATGTTTGTTTTTTGTCGCCACAAAATTACACAATTTTTGCAATTTGTGCAATAAAAAACGGGGAAATAGGTAAAATTTAGGCTTTTATTTATCTTTTTTAGGTTAAAATTTGGTTATTACAACGAAAATTATTAATTTTGCACTTGATTTTAACACTCATCAATAAAAAACGAGACACATTTTGAACAAGTTTTATCTCATAGTGGCACTCATACTGATGCTGTGCATCGGTTGCGAATGGCGTCTGAAACCCAACACTGGGGATGCAGACGACTCATTTGCCGTAGAACGTTATGACCGCGTGCAGAGCCTATATCTGACCACGGGCGACTTCTCCGCACTCCAGCAGATGAGCATCAACTATCCCATTCAGACGCGCACCCTGATTGAGGACGTGCTGAAGATAGGCAATGTCAACGACCCCGAGATAAACACCAAGTTTCTCAATTTCTATCAGGACACCACACTTCAGACTATCATCAACGAGGCCGAACAGCAATATGCCAACATGGACGACATCAACAAAGATTTCACCCGTACCTTCGAGCGGCTTCACAAGTCCTTCCCCGGCATGGAGATTCCCAAGGTGTATGCCCAGATCGGTTCGCTTGACCAGAGCGTGATTGTAGGCGACAAATATGTTGGATTCAGTCTCGACAAGTATCTTGGCAAAAATTATCCTCTCTACGAGAAATTCTATCCCGAGCAGCAGCGCTCGCTCATGACTCGTCAGATGATTGTGCCCGACTGCATCCTCTTCTATATCCTCAGCCACTATCCCCTACCCAACTACGGCAAGGCCACTCAGCAACAGTGCGACCTCCACATGGGCAAGATACAATGGATAGTGAACAATGTGACTGGACGCAAGGTGTTTGCCAACAAATTCGTGGCTACCGTGGCTCGCTATATGAAGAAGCACTCGGGCTTGACCGATCAGGAACTGCTCACGTTGCCCGTCAGCGACGAGCTGTCAAACTGACCCAGGTCTTTTTTCCCCTTGCATAGTATTGCCACAATATCGAGATGTCCATTCGGCCCGTCTCCTTGTCAGTGCGTCGCGACTCCTGTATGCGCTTGCGGTCGGCGTCGAAGTCGGACTTCCACTTGTTGAATGCCCTTCTTCCCCTCAGCACCGCCTTGAAGTCGGCGATATTCCGTTGCAGTATCAACATCTGCAATGCCGCAACATAATCGAGTATTCTTCTCATCATCATCACCCTATGTAAATCCCTTTCGGGCAGACACTTGTAGAGCATCGTCAGATTGTTGCGGAAGTTGAGGAATGTCTTCATCGGATTGCCCTTCGGCAGTGTTCCGCCTCCCACGTGATACACATGGTTCTCGGGCAGGCAGTATATCTTGCGCCCCGCGATGGCGAGTCGCCAACAGAGGTCGATCTCCTCGTTGTGGGCGAAGAATCGCGCGTCGAGTCCTCCCTGCTGCCAGTAGTCGGCTGCACGTATGAGCAGTGCTGCTCCCGTGGCCCATAGTATCTCCATCGGCGTGTCGTATTGTCCGTGGTCCGTCTCCACTGTGTCAAATATTCGTCCGCGGCAGAAGGGATAGCCGTATCTGTCGAGCATACCTCCCGCTGCTCCTGCATATTCAAAGCTTGTGTGGTCGTGCTCGGCGAGCAACTTCGGTTGGCATGCCGCCACCTCGGGATGCTGGTCCATAAACGCCACCATAGGCGAGAGCCAGTCGCTATCCACCCTGATGTCCGAGTTGAGCAGCACGTAGTATGCCGCCTCCACCTGTCGCAGTGCCTGGTTATATCCCTCGGCAAATCCGTAGTTCTTGTCGAGTATTATCAGGTGCACGTCGGGATGGTGTCGGCGCAGATACTCCACCGACCCGTCTGTCGAGGCATTGTCGGCCACTATCACCTCCGCCTCTCCCCTGTATTGCTCCACTGTCTTCAGATATGTGCGGAGCATCTTCTCTCCGTTCCAGTTCAATATTACAATCGCAGTCTTCATTCTTTTTTCTCAGATTTCAATCTTTCAATCTTTTCTTGTCCACAGATTATCACAGATTTTTTATTTAGGCACGGAAAACCACGGCTTTTTCAAAGACACGGCTTTGGCTCCGCATTACTTTAATATTTTAATCTTTTAATATTTTAATTCTTTATACGGCTTGCTTCGCAAGTTCACGGCTTAGTTAGTTTTGAATCTTCATTTTAAAAGAGCCGTGTCTATATTTATATAGCCTTTAGCATATATAGCCCCAACATTGCGCAGCCCAGCCGTGTCTTTTTAAAAGCCGTGTTAATCCGTGCCCAAAAAAAAATCCTTGTTAATCCGTGCCTATCACCAGCGCAGATTTGTCGGCATTGAATTCCCCGAGCCTCACGCTCATTATCTCGTTGTCATATTCCGGCTTCGCCATCGCCGCAGGCATCTCCACGCGTATGTAATTCCGTGTGAATCCATGCATCGCCTTGCCTCGCGGAGCCTTCTCGAAGAGCACGTCCATCGTCTTGCCCACATGTGCCGCATAGAACGCGTGCGTCTTCTCGTCCGACAACTGCAGCAGCCTATGACTGCGCTCCTTCTTGTCGGCATCCGACACCACGTATGGTATCTTCAGCGCAGCCGTCCCCGGACGCTCCGAATAGGGAAAGACATGCAACTGCGTCACGTCGAGCGCACTCAGAAACTCGTATGTGTCCTCAAAGCATTCGGGAGTCTCGCCACGGCATCCCACCATCACATCCACACCGATAAATGCGTCGGGCATCACCGTCTTTATGCGCTCAATCTTGTCGGCAAAGAGCTGTCGGTCGTAGTGCCTGTGCATCAGTCGCAGCACCTCGTCGCTTCCGCTCTGCAGCGGTATGTGGAAATGGGGCATGAAGGCACGGCTCTGGGCGCAGAAGTCAATAAGCTCGTCGCTTATCAGGTCGGGCTCAAGACTGCTGATGCGGTATCTGCTGATACCCTCCACCTCGTCGAGTCGGCGCACGAGGTCGATAAACCGCTCTCCCGTGGTCTTGCCGAAGTCGCCTATGTTCACTCCCGTCAGCACAATCTCCTTGCCTCCCTCGGCGGCAGCTTCCTCGGCTTGCGCCACAAGCGAGTCGATCGAGGGATTCCTGCTGAATCCGCGGGCAAAGGGTATGGTACAGTATGTACAGAAGTAGTCGCAACCGTCCTGCACCTTCAGGAAATACCTCGTCCTTCCGCCACGCGAACAACTTGGCGCAAAGGTGCGAATGTCCTTTGTCTTCACCGAATAATGTTCGTGCAGATGTTCCTCACCCCTCTTACTCCATTTCTCGGATAGAAACTGTATGAGGTTGGCCTTCTCGTTGGCTCCCAACACGAGGTCAACACCCTCGATGGCACTGATGCGCTCGGGTTGCAACTGGGCATAACATCCGGTGACGACGACAAATGCACCCTCGTTGGCCCTCACCATGCGGTTGATGGCCTGACGGCACTTGCGGTCGGCAACATCCGTCACCGAACAGGTGTTTATTAGGCACAGGTCGGCTCTCTCCCCTTTCTTCGCCGTCTCAACCCCCATCTCGCGCAACATCTTGCCGAATGTGGAGGTCTCCGAGAAGTTGAGCTTGCAGCCTAAGGTGTAATATGCCGCCTTCTTGCCCTGAAATGCTGATGTGTCTATCATTCCTTATATATATAAATATGTGTAGCCTCTTGGGGGCTATCTTCGTTTTGACGATGCAAAGGTAGCAATAATTATCCAAAAAACACTCAAAAAATGATGTTTTATAAAAGCAAAGACTTTTGTTACAAACTTTAACATTTACCAAATCGCTGATTTATAGCGACTTGCGAAAAAGTTACAATTTTAGTCGAAAAAAAAACCTGAAAAACGATACAACCTATCGAAAAAATGCCTAACTTTGCAGCGTTTTAATAAACATAATGATTGTTTTACAGATTTAAAAAGCTTAGAAAAATGAAGAAATTGGTATTTATGTTCGTAGCTGTTGTAGCTATCTCTTTCGCTTCTTGCGGTAACAAGACAAACCAGGCTGCTGCTGTTGATTCAGACTCTGTAGCTGTTGTTGACACTGCTGCTGTTGATTCAGCCGCTGCTGATAGCGCTGCAACTGACTCAGTTCAGTAATTGCTTGCAATAGCCGAACTAAGGTAAAAAATTACCGCTGGTCTCAGACCAACGGTATTTTTTTTGTCCCTACGCCACAGCGCAAGATATTCCCAATGCGGTTCCCACGGCTGCGAGGATTGCCGATGCCAGGTTCCACTGATTCGCAACAAACGGACCAACACACCTGTCCCCTGCTGCCGCAGTTGGCTAAATGCGTGGAATTTCTTTTGTAGAATATGTGATAATAAAAAAGTGAATGCCCCTCGCTTCTCAGCGTGGGGCATTTCAATCAATAGGTATTAGCCTTCTAAGGTAAAAAGATTGTATTCAGGATAACGATGCAAAGGTACGAAGTTTTGCACAATATAGCAAACTATTGTGCATGTTATAAAGCATATAATTTTGTAGTTTACTTAATTTTAGTGAAATATTGTGTTAAAAACGTGATTTAAATCATTAAATCGGATATTTTCAACATAAAAATACATAAAACGGCGACTACATCTATTAATAAATGTAATCGCCGTTGAAGTGTTTTATTAGTTGTTTTCAGACTTATCTTATCCTGTCGGCTGCTCTTACAAGACGCTCGTCTGCCAAGATTCCCTTATATGCCAAGAACACGAAGGCTATGGCAAAGGCGGGGAGAGCGCCGCCAAACTCTATCTGAAAGCTTGTGCCAGAGGCAGCTTCGCCGAGGACATTGCTATATACTGCATATACAATATACCATCCGATGAGAAGGAAGATATTGAACATGCACATCTTGGCCTGAACACGGCGATTGTGATAGAGGAAGATGGTGTAGCAACTCAATGCCGACGAGGGAAGGAGGATGGCAAACAAGGGCCAGCAGTCGAAACTGCGCTGGCCCTCGGCATCAACAAGCCAGAGATTGTACTCCCTCACTGTGCGAAGTCCATCAACGTCGAACGTGCCGATGGACACACAAAGGCATACGACCGAGGCTATTAATGCCAATAGGAGGTAGATGGTTTGCTTGCGCTGTATCATTGGTGAATATCCTTAGAGGGGTCACGCCAATAAATCTTGTCTTCAACAAACTCCTGTGTGGCAAGGAGTGAAGGCTTTGGCAGCTTTTCATAGTAACGTGAGATTTCGATCTGCTCACGATTCTCAAATACCTCCTCAAGGCTATCGTTGTAAGAAGCAAACTCAGCCAACTTCTTGCTCAGGTCTTCCTTGATCTGACATGAAATCTGGTTTGCCCTCTTGGCAATGATTGCAACACTCTCATAGATATTGCCAGTGTCCTTGGCAAGTTCCATGATGTTACGCGTAACGGTGTTTACCGGTGCTTTTGATTTTTTGTAATCCATAATATATCTTTAATACTTTAATTCTTTAATTTTTTATAATCTCGCATTGCGAAATGTTTTCTCAATGCGACTTAGTCTTTCGTGATTTCCTTGCATTTCTTGATGTACTTCTCGGCAGTCTTGCGCTCTTCGCTCTCGGGATACTCATTGATAAAGCCGTAGCACTCATCCTCGGCGTCGCGGAAACGATCCAATCTCTTGTCCTCAACGCTCTGACGGGCAAGTTCGTATTTGCTCTTCATGATGAGCACTGCAAACTTCTCGCGCATGGATGTGAAGGGATAGGTCTTGAGGGCGTTTTCGCTGGTGACAATACAAGCCTCGTAGTTGCTGCCGCCAGTGAGACAGTTGCCAAAATAGTCACCAAGGTTATAGTAGAGCTTTGCCGACAGATACTCCTTCAAGACAAGTTTGTCGGTGAGCTCGAACATTCGGGCTGTAGCCTTCTCCTTGAGTTGCGACTCGGGGAAGAAGTCGAGGAAATCCTGAAAGGCACTGATGGCGCTCACCGTTGACGACTGGTCGAGTCGAGGCTCGGGAGTGTTCTGATAGAGCGACTGTCCGATATAGAAAGCCGCCTGCTCGGCAAAAATGCCTTTGGGATATGTCTGATAGTATTTCTTGAATGTCTCTGACGCACTCTCGTAGTCGCGGTCGCAATACTCAGCCATGGCGAGCATATATAGGCACTCCTGGGCATTGTCGGTGCCCTTCTGAATGGTCACCAACTCCTGAAGAAGGGTGATGGCCTGATTGAACTTGCCACGGGCAAAGCACTCCTTGGCAAATTCGTATTTGTAGTCATTGTCCGTGGTCTTATACACACGGTTGAACTCCGACGCGCAACTCGTGAGGAGAGCCATCAGAATAGTGAATGATATGATGTATTTCTTCATTTTTCGTCTTTTGGAGTGCAAAGTTAGTCATTTTTCGCTAAAAGACAAAGCTTTTATACCCTTTTTTGCAAAAAAAACGTCAAATATAACTTTTATTACGTTGAAATTGAGTAATTTTGCAGCCAATGAACAGATTTATATTGACTTCGAAGTACAAACCGACGGGCGACCAGCCCGAGGCGATAAGGCAACTGACCGACGGACTGGAGCGTGGCGACAGGGCGCAAGTGCTGCTCGGCGTGACGGGATCGGGAAAAACATTCACCGTGGCTAACGTGATTGCAAACGTGAACCGCCCCACCCTCATCCTGAGCCACAACAAGACCTTGGCGGCTCAGCTATACGAGGAGATGAGGGGATTCTTCCCGCAGAACGCCGTGGAATACTACGTCAGCTACTACGACTACTACCAGCCCGAGGCTTACATGCCATCAACTGACACCTATATAGAAAAGGATCTCGCCATCAACGACGAGATCGATCGACTGCGACTGAGAGCGGTGTCATCGCTGCTCTCGGGCAGGAAGGACGTGATAGTGGTGTCGTCGGTGAGTTGCATATACGGTATGGGTAGCCCCATCTCACTGCAGGAGAACGTGATTGTGGTGAAGAAGGGGCAAACGCTCGACCGCAACATGCTGCTGCGCCGACTGGTGGGGGCACTATACGTGAGGAACGACATCGAACTGCAGCGCGGCACATTCCGCGTGAAAGGCGACACTGTGGATATATGCCCCGCCTACAGCGAATATATCGTGAGGATAACATTCTGGGACGACGAGATTGACGCCATCGAGGAACTCGACTCAATGACGATGCAACGGCTTGCCTCGTTCGACGAATACCAGGTTTATCCCGCCAACCTCTTCACGACGACGCAAGAGCAGACCAACACCGCCATTCGCGAGATTCAGGACGACCTGGTGAAGCAGATAGAATACTTCAAGGATTTGGGCGACACCATCAAGGCTGACCGTATCAAGGAGCGAGTGGAATACGACATGGAGATGATAAAGGAGTTGGGGCATTGCTCGGGTATTGAGAACTACTCGCGCTATTTCGACGGACGAAAGGCGGGAGAAAGACCTTACTGTCTGCTCGACTTCTTCCCCGAGGATTATCTGATGGTAATCGACGAGAGTCATGTGAGCGTGCCGCAGATTAGTGCGATGTATGGCGGCGACAGGGCCCGAAAACGCAATCTCGTGGAATATGCATTCCGATTGCCTGCAGCGTTCGACAACCGACCTCTCACCTTCGACGAGTTTCAGCAGATGACGCATCAGGTGATTTATGTGTCGGCGACACCGGCAGACTTCGAACTGGCTGAGTCGGAGGGTGTTGTGGTGGAACAGATTATCCGACCGACAGGACTGCTCGACCCAGAGATTGAGGTGAGGCCGAGCGAAAACCAAATCGACGACCTCATGGACGAGATACTCACAAGGAGTCATC
>CALZYS010000040.1 GCA_945830345.1 uncultured Prevotella sp. | reverse complement strand
GCATGACGGTGAACGTGAACGTGTCGGAGCGTGCCGTGGAGGAAATCTATCTGCCTGCCTTCGAGAAATGCGTGAAAGAGGCCAAGGTGTGGTCGATGATGGGCTCATACAACAAATGGCTCAACCGCCACTGCTGTCAGAACGACTCGCTGCTCAACGGAATACTGAAGAAGCGCTGGGGATTCGACGGAGCCGTGATAAGCGACTGGGGCGGCACACACGACACATGGGAGGCTGCCACGGGCGGACTCGACATCGAGATGGGATCATTCACAAATGGTATGACCGCCGACAAATCGCAGGGCTACAACACATATTTCCTCGCCGACCCGTTTGAGCAGCTCGTGAGGGAAGGCAAGGTGCAGATGGACGTGCTCAACGACAAGGCTGCACGAGTGCTCCGACTCATCTTCCGCACAGCCATGAACCCCAACAAGACACGCGGAAAACTCTGCACCGACGACCACTATCAGGCTTGCCGAGAGATTGGTGAGGAAGGAATTGTGATGTTGAAGAATGAAAAAATTAAAGAATTAAAGAATGAAAGTATTCTGCCTCTCGACGCTTCTCGCTACGGTCGCATACTTGTAGTGGGCGACAATGCAGTGCGCAACATGAGTCAGGGTGGCGGTTCGTCGGAACTCAAGACCAAGCGCGACATATCTCCGCTTGAAGGCTTGAAGGCAGTGTATGGCGACAAGATAGACTTCGCCCAGGGCTACAAGGCTGGACGCCCGATGTATGCCCATGTGGACGAGGTGCCCGCCGAGACTCAGGCCCGACTCAAGGCCGAGGCATTAGAGAAGGCGAAGAATGCCGACCTTATTATATATATAGGCGGTATGAACAAGAACCACCAGCAGGACTGCGAGGGCGGCGACCGACAGACATACGATCTATCCTACGGACAGAATGAACTCATCAGCGAACTGGCTAAGATTCAGCCGAATATCATCGCAGTGATGTATGCCGGCAATCCCTATGCCATGCCATGGATAGGCGAGGTGAAGGCATTGCTGCAGTGCTGGTATCTCGGTTCGGAGTCGGGTACATCGCTTGCCAACATCATCTCGGGCAAGGTGAATCCCTCGGGCAAGTTGCCCATCACATTTGCCAAGAAGAAGGAGGATTATCCCTGCTTCCAGTATGGCGAGGAGGGTTATCCCGGTGTCAACGACCAGGTGTATTACAAGGAAGGAATATACGTGGGCTATCGCCACTTCGACACGCGCAAGGTGAAGCCGCAGTTCCCCTTCGGATTCGGACTGAGCTATACTACGTTCAAATATGGCAAGGCTGAGATTTCAGAGGTTTCGGCTGAAAAGGCTGATAATTGCTGCAAGGAGAAATCAGAAGCTTGCTGCAAGGCTGGCAAACCGCTGTATAAGGTGAGCATCCCCGTGACCAACGTGGGCGACCGCGAGGGCAAGGAGATTGTGCAGCTTTATATTGGCGACGACAAGTGTTCGGTGGATCGCCCCGTGAAGGAGCTGAAGGGATTTGAGAAAATATCCTTAGTCCCGGGTGAGACCAAGACCGTGGAATTCAATATCACGCTCAAGGACCTGCAATTCTTCGACGAGGCATCGCATCAGTGGAAGGCCGAGCCGGGCAAGTTCAAGGCATACATCGGAGCAAGCGAGCTTGACATCCGCGCCGTTGCGCCATTCACATTGAAGAATTAAAAATTTAAACCACAGAGATTAAGAGATAAAGAGTTTTCTTTTCGTTGATATATTGAGATTGAATGCCAAGGCATTAAGAGCCCTCAGAGGGCTGCGCATTAAGTCTGACGTATGTAGGCTCTGCGTTCTCCGTCGCTTGCGACCAACTCAATAAAAATCCCAAAACTCTTTATCTCTTAATCTCTGTGGTTTATAAATAAATCCAAATGATTACTCGATGGTGAGGAATCTCGAGAATCCCGTCATGTCGAACACCTTCTTGATCTGCGGTTTCACGCCAATGAGTTTCATTGTGCCCTTCTTGGCTGAGATCATCTTCTGAGCCTTCAACACAACGCGCAGTCCGCTACTGGAGATATAATCCAAATCGTTGAAATCAAATACCACATTGGCTCCGGTTTCATTGAATATCGGAGTAATCTCACGTTCAAACTCGCCTGCATTGATGGTGTCGATTCGGGCACCGGTCTTGACAGTCACTACACTGTCGGTTCTAATTATTTCTGCCATAATTCTTATTTTTTTTATATTGTCTTCTTAAGAGTGAGGATATTCTTACCGTCGAGACGCTGATAAGTCACCTCGTTCATGATGTTCTTTACGATGTAGATACCAAGGCCACCTATCTCCCTGTCCTTGGCAGAGAGCGTGACGTCGGCATCCTCCACCTTGGTGGGGTCGAACTCCTTGCCTTTGTCGGTGATGGTGAACACCAAGGAGTTGTTTTCTTTCTGAGCCATGATAGTGATTTTTTCACCCATTTCGCGTGGGTAGGCATAGAGGATGACGTTCGACACAACCTCCTCAAGAGCCAAGTTGAGATTCATCGTAGTCTCGGGGTCGAGACCGAGTTCGTCTGCAACTTCCTCCACAAAGATAGCGAGCCGCTCGAGCTCCTCTATCTGATTGTTGATAACGATTTCCTTTTTCATGATGTTATTTTTTTGAGTTTACATTTATTCTGATAGCCATAATAGTCAGGTCGTCGCTCTGCTCGGCACCGTCGGCATGGGCGGTGACGCTCTGGGCGGTCTGCTCAACGAGATCCTTAGCCTCGACATCGTGCTTAGAGGTGAGGAATTCGATGAGATGGTCGTCGCCATAGAGAGCCTTCTCCTTGTTCTCGGCCTCGGTGAGTCCGTCGGTATAGAGGAAGAGCGTGATGCCATTCACCGACGGATATTCCTGAGCCTCGAAGTCGAAGCCGTCGAAGAGTCCGGCAGGGATGTTGGGCACGAGCTCCATGAACGTGGCCTTGCCCTCGCGGTCGATGATGACGGGCGGATTATGTCCGGCATTGCAGAAGGAGAGATGACCCGTCTTGAGGTCGATGACACCCACGAAGAGAGTGATGAACATACCGCTCTCGTTGCTCTCGCCCATAGTGTTGTTGATGCTGTTGACAATCTGCTGCGGCGTGAATCCCTGTCCCGCCACGGTGCGGAAGAGGTTGCGGCACACTGCCATGAGCAGTGAGGCAGGCACGCCCTTGCCGCTCACGTCGCCGATGACGAAGTAGAACTTCTCGTCGAGGATGAGGAAGTCATAGAGGTCGCCTCCCACCTCCTTCGCCGGTGTCAGCGTGGCGTAGATGTCGATGTCCTTGCGCTCGGGATAGGGCGGGAAAATCTTCGGAATCATACCCATCTGTATGTCATGGGCGATGCGCAGTTCGCCCTCTATGCGCTCCTTGTTGGCAGTGGTGGTCTTGAGTTCCTCGATATAGTCAACGAGCGAGTGCTGCATATCGCGGAAGGCATGGCCGAGCAGGGCAATCTCGTCGTCCCCCTTGCTCACCGGTATCTCATGGTTGAAATTGCCATGGGCTATGATATTTGCCGAGCGTGCGAGCTTTTCAAGCGGATGCACACGGGTGCGGATGACGAGTATGCACACCACCATCATGAGAAATATTCCCACAGCCATCATGACGATGAGCAACCACTTGAGACGGTTGTAGCCGCCAAAGATGTCGCCTTCGGGACAAACGATGCCGATGCTCCATCCCACGCGCTTGAGCGGAGTATAGAAAACGTAGGAGTCGTCGCCTCCTGTGACATTCTCGCCACCAACAGACACCATGCCTCGCTTGCCGCCTGTCATGAGTTCGCCCACATGGCGAATCTCGGGGAAAGCGCCTTCGAGAGTCTCGGTGAAGATTGTCTCGCGACCGATGGTCGACGAGTCGGGATGGACGAGATACACGCCACCGCGCCCGAGGGCGATGGTGTGGGAGTTGGGGTAGGGCTTCATGTTGTTGATAATCTTCGACAGCCATTGCTGGTCGATGTCGAGCGACATCACGCCTACGAAGTTGCCGTGCTCATCGTGGATAGGCATGGAATACGAGCAGATCTGCTCAATCTGCATCTTGCCAGTCTCGGGATCCTCATACACGTCGTTATATGGGTCGGTCCAATAGGGCGAGTTGAGCAGTTTGGGTATCTGATACCAGTCCATGTGGTGGTAATCGTAGGTTTCGCTGCCCTCCTGTTCCACCTCGATATGTCCGTCGTCCTCGCGTCCGGCATAGATGGAGAAGTAGTGTCCGCGGTCCTTGAAATGCCCGGGTTCGAACGCCAACGAGCATCCCGTGAGCACGGGGTTGTTCTCCACCACCATGCGTGCATAGACATACATCGAGTCGGGGTCGGAGAGATGGCGCGCGATAAAGGGATATAAATTATTTGCCCCCACCTCCACCGAATTGAGTATGTTGTTTATTCTCAACACGGTGTTGTCGAGTTCGGTCATTGCCAATTTCTCAGCCTCGTCCTTGATGGCCTTGCGCGAGTAGTAGAAATTGGTGGCGAAGTTGACGAGGAATATCAGTGAGGCGAGCAATGCCACAAACACGCTCAGTTGCGCTGCGAATGATTCTCTGAATTTCTTCATATTGCTGTTCCTCCTTATCTTACAAAGTCATTGAAATGAGTCTGTCGGTCGATGAATCCGCACTCCAACATCAGTCGGTTGGCACGCTCCACCTCCTCCTTATACAACTTGAACGGAGCCTTGCCCGTCTTGTCCGTCTGCAGTCGCAGTATCTCGCGCAGCATGAGTTTCTGTATCATCCTGTTGGTTGATACCTTGTAGCGATTCACATAGTCCATCACAATCTCCAAAGCCTCGTCGGGATGGGCATGACACCACTCCCAGCCACGGCGCGCGGCACGGGCGAAGCGCACGGCTGTGTCCTTGTGCGAGTTGTAGTAGGCGGCGGTGGTGTAGAGTCCGTCGTCGGGGATGTCGTAGCCATGGTCGGCAAAGCGATATACGCTGTTGGCATCGAGCTTCACGTTCGACTGCTTGAGCAGGAAGTATTCGTTGTAGCTCATGGCGAGTGTGGCGTCGATGGCTCCCGAGAGGAAGAGCGACACGTTGTTGGTGAAGCGGATGAAATTGTAGTCGAGCTTTTCTTTTTCATTGAATATCATCGCCACGAACGAGAATCCCGCATTCCACTTGCCCACCTTCGCGCCCTTCATCTTGAGGGGATTGCGGCCGTCGCGACCCACGATCACCGTACCGTTGTGGCGCGATGTCTGCAGGATGTTCACTATGTCGGTGCCCCAGTCGCGGATTTTGATGGCGTCGAGCATTTGGTTGGTGATAAACTGGCATTTGCCCTCCTTGAGCAGCACGTGGCACGACTGCGAGTTGCTGGGGAAGATGATGCTCACGTCGAGCCCTTCGTCCTTGAAGAATCCCTTCTCCTTAGCCACGAAATAGCCGGCAAACTGTGCCTGCGCGTTCCATTGCGGAGCGAAGGTCACCTTGGTCTGGGCGTGCATAGTGGCAGCCGTCAGCCATACCGTTATTAAGAATACTAGTTTTTTCATATTTTTATTTATGTATTGTATATATCAACTTTTGTAGTTAAAAGGAGTTATAAGAAGTTATCGCTCCCAGTGGTCGCTCTACTACTTCCTCAAATCATATCTGCCTCTCCGCCAACTGATAGAACAGTCCGCGCTTGGCCATAAGCTCGTCGTAGGAGCCTTCCTCGGCTATCTCGCCCTTGTCGAGCACGATGATGCGCTGGCAGTTGCGTATGGTGCTCAGTCGGTGGGCAACCACGATACGCGTGCAGTCGAGGCGGTCGATATTCTCGGCCACTATGCGCTGGGATATGTTGTCGAGCGCGCTCGTGGCCTCGTCCATCAAGAGGATGGTGGGGTTGGCTATCAAGGCGCGGGCGATGAGGATGCGCTGCTTCTGTCCACCGCTGAATCCCTGGTTGCCCTCGCTCACCACGGTGTGCATCTGCATCGGCATCTCGCGGATGTCGTCGGCAATGCCCGCCTTCTCGGCTGCCGCCCAAGCCTCGTCGATGGAGCTGTTGGGAGCTGTGACGGTGATATTGCTGAAGATGTCGCCGGCAAAGAGGCTGCCGCCCTGCAGACAGGTGCCAATCATGCGCCGGAGGCTCGTCTTGTCGCATTTCGAGAGGTCGTAGTTGTCGTAGAACACGCCGCCCGCCTGTGGATGTTCGAATCCGAGGAGCAGTCGGAGCAACGTGCTCTTGCCGCAGCCCGAGGCTCCTACAATCGCCACATATTCGCCTGGATTGATCTTGAGGTTGAAATGGCGGAAGAGCCAGTTGCCCTCGTTGTTATAGCGGAAGGATAGGTCGCTCACCTCGATGGCTCCGCTGAGATACTGCACCTGAGGCGCGTCGGGGGAGAGTTCGGGTGTGGTGTCGAGCACAGGCTCGGCTATCTTTATCAGCGGACTGATCTGTGCGATGTCGGGGATGATGTTGATGATGGCGGTAAGGGCAGTGGCAATCATACCGTAGGCCACGCTGAACGCGATGAAGTCGGACACGCTGACGCGCGTCTCGATGGCATACCACCAGATGATGGCGAGACTGCCCGTCTGGCACAGGGCGATGAGTGCGGGCATGATCTTCACCCACATCGAGGGATTGTAGGAGATATGGGCGCAGTGGCGATAGAGGTCGAGCCACTTGGTGAACACGCGTTTCTCCGAGCCCGTGAGCTTTATCTTCTGTATGCCGGCAAACATGTTATACTCCATGCCGTCGAGCATCGACTTGTGTTCGGCGAGTTCGCGCTCCTCGTTGTGCATCTGCACGGCATACACCACGAGCAATGCCAACTGGATGAAGAGCAGCACTACCGACGGCAAGAGCAGCGACTTGGCATATACAATGATCTGGAACACATATATCACCGAGAAAATCAGAGTGATGAGTGCACCGAGGATGGTGTTGTTGGCAAGCGAGCATAGTTGGCGTATCGACGTGACGCGATTGGTGATCTCGCCCGACGAATATTTCCAGAAAAAGGAGGTGTCGAGGGTGAGAATGCGTGCCATCACCGCACTCTGAAGATTGATGCCGAGGATGTCCTTGAGGCGCAGTATCAGTTTGTTGCGCATTACCTCCATCAGTGCCGAGCCCACCACCACGCCGCCGAAGAGGGCTGCCACGGGGAAGAGGTCGCGCAGGATGCCGTTGGGGATGATGCTGTTGAATATCAGCTTGTTGATAAACGGGATGAACATACCGAAGAGACTCACCACAAGGGCTGTGGAGAGAACGGCGAAGATGGCAGAGGTGGGCAGTATGCGCAGTGCATATTTAACGAGGTCGATGCCCTTGAGCGGTCGGGGCGGCAGGGCGTGATAGAAGGCGAGGGCGAGCGGCTTGACGTTCTGCATAAGCTCGGCATTCACTTTCTTCTCCTCGCCGTTAGGGAAGATACATTTATAACCGAACACCCATTTGCGAGGCAGGAAGAGCAGCATGTTGCCCTCATTGTCCTGTCCCAACTTCGGACCGATGGTCATCTTCCACCACGCGCCTTCGAGCTCCACCTTGCGCTGCATGATGCCGCGCGGGCGGAGTATCTGTTCGAGTTGCTCGTCGGGGGTGAGGAATCCGTCGTTGTCGAGGGTATAGTCGCTCACGCCCAAGTGCTCCAACAGTCGATGGAGCACACGGTCGCCTGAGCCCCGTATGGATCCTTTGTCCACCTTGAAGCCCATGTCGGCTGCGGCATCCCCGAACACTTCCCTGAGTGCCGCCGTCTCGCGTTCCTCTCTTTTATTTATCTGGTCGTCGAATAACATTTTCTTTTTTATTCTTCATTCTTAATTCTTAATTTTTAATTCTTAATTTTTAATTCTTAATTTTTAATTCTTAATTTTTAATAAGCTCCGCGTACGCCCCAGGTTGGGCGATGAGCTCGTCGTGAGTGCCACGCTGGACGATGCGGCCCTTGTCCATCACGATGATCTCGTCGCAATCGCGGATGGTGCTCAGTCGGTGGGCGATGACGATGGTGGAGGCACCGCATTGGCGAATGCTCTGCATCACCTCGCTCTCCATCACCGTGTCGAGCGCACTCGTGGCCTCATCGAGGATGAGTATCACCGGTTCGCGGGCCAGAGCCGTAGCAATCTCGAATCGCTGGCGCTGACCGCCCGAGAAGTTGCCGCCGCCCTTGACAAGCCGCGTGTTGAATCCTCGCGGGCGCGAGATGATGTCGTCGCGGATGCCTGCGTCGATACATGCCATCGTCATGGTGAAATCCTCGATGGAGTGGTCCCACATCTTTATATTCTCAGCTATGGTGTCGTCGAAGAGCACCACGTTCTGGTCGATACATGCCACGGAGTTGACAAACTCGCCGCGAGTAACCTCGCTGCTGTCGCGATCGTCGAAGAGAATCTCGCCGCTCCATGGTTTGTAGAGTCCCGTGACGAGTTTGGCTATCGTACTCTTGCCGCAGCCCGAGGCACCCACGATGGCTACGCTCTTGCCCGGAAGGAGAGTCATCGAGAAATCACGGATGAGAGGTTCGGCACTCGTGCTATAACCGAAGGTGACATTCCTCATCTCAATCTTTCCGCCCAACTTCACATTGCCGCTCTGCCCTTTGCCCACGGCGTTGTCCGGCTCGGTGGGGTAGGCCATCACGTCGTCGATGCGCTCCATCTGCGAGCGAAGTTCGAGTACGGTGGTAGAGCCTTCCATAAGTCCCATGGCGGGCTTCATAAACTCGGCCATGAAGCCCTGGAACGCCATCAGCATACCGATGGAGAACTGGCCTTCGAGGATGAGGGTGGCACCGAGGATGAGGATGAACGAGTTGGCGAAATGACCGAAGACGAAGGGCCAGAAGGGGCGCTTCTGGAATGCCACCTCCTGATTGTTGCGACGGGCGAAATTGCCCGACCAGAACTCGAAGAACCCGCGCTCGGCTCCTGCCGCCTTGATGCTCTCGATATTATCCACGCAAGACATCGTGATGCCGTAGAAGCGACCCTCGCTCTGTTCGAGCGCACGGGCGAGATTGGTGCGCAACTCGCGCTCGGCTGCCACGGTGTAGATGTTGAGTGCCACCACGGATATGCCAACGACGGTGAGCAACAGACTATATTGGGCCATCACTATCACATACACCACAAGCAACGCCACATTCACGGCATAGGGGGCGAGAATGCGCACGAGGGTGGTGGTGATATGCTCGTTGAGCGACTGTCGCTGGACGATGTCGCCAACGTATCGCTGGGCGAAAAATTCTATCGGAAGATTGAGGGCATGCCACAGGAAACGCGTGTTGCCCTTGATGGACATACTGCCCGCAAAGCGGCGGCCATAGACATTGTCGAGCAGGGCGAGCAGGAAATTGAACACCACTAAGCAGGCTATGCCAAAGAAGAAGGGAATGGTCCATTCGTCGTTCTTGCCCGTGATGATGCTGTCGAGGAATATCTGGGAGAAAAGCGGATAAACCATACCCGCGAACGACATCAGCAAGCCCATCACCAATGTGAAGATGAAGGCATCCTTGACGCCGCGGATATTCTCGCGCACGTAATGTAATATGGAGGTCTGATGGCCCTGGGGCTTGAAGTCGGCACCGGGAGTGGCGGTGATGGCTACGCCCGTGTAGGAACGGCGGAAATCCTTCATCGACACGGCCATGCTGCCCATCGAGGGGTCGTTGATGAACGCCAGTCCGCGGTCGAAACCCTTGAACACCACGAAGTGGTTGTAGTTCCAGTGGATGATGGCTGGCGCAAGGGCGGGCAGGTCGTCGATGTCGGCATGCCATCCGTGGGCATCCATGCCGTGGGAGCGTGCGGCAAGAACGATGTTGCGCGCATTGCTGCCATCGCGCGACACACCGCAGTCGGTGCGCAACTGCTCGATGGACAGCCACTTGCCGTGATATGCCAACAGCATTGACAAGGCCGCGGCACCACACTCCACGGTCTCCATCTGCATCACTACCGGCACTTTCTTCACGTTCTTTCTGCTCATCTCAATTCCTAATTCTTAAATATCACCCGATACACCGGCTTGCGGTCGGTGATTATCTGCACATTGCAGAACGACATCGAACTGAGTCGGATGTCGCAGCTCTGCTGTCGCGACCAGTCGAGCTGGTGGGGATTATCCTTGTTGCGGTTAACCACAAGCCGCACCTCGTAGGCGGTTTGCGTAGGGAAGATGTTATCAACGAAATTCCTCGCCGACGACTCCTTTTTGGCTTCGTCGATACTCGTGGGGAAGTGTTTGACACTCGTGATATGACCGCGGATATATCCGTAGTCCTCGCGATGGAGGTCAACGGGAGTAACCTGCACCTCCAAGCCCGGCTTGAGCGAGCGCAGGTCCTTATATTCAACAAAAGTAATCAGTTCGCTGTTGAGGTCCGACTTGGTGTCGGGGATTATCTCGGCAAGAGTCTCGTAGCCACGGAAGGTATAATCCACATTCTTTATGTTGATCAGTCGGCCGTTGACATTCGAGTATAACGTGTCGCGAGTATGGTCGTGCCTCACTACAAGAAGGGGAGTGCCCTTGCCCACATTGCTGCCCTTGGAGGCAATCACATGAGCCACCGTACCGTCCGTGGCACTGTAGATGCGGTTGGGAGTGGCATGGGGAAACACCACTGCCACCGACTGCACATGCTCGGTAACTGTGCCGAAAGCCACCCACAGGCATGCCACCACCGAACAGATGGTCATGGCCATGAGCACTATATAAAGAGGTGGAGTGGTGACCTTGACAAAATCATTTATCTGCCCGGGGGTGTGGAGATTGTCAAGACTCTCGTTGCGGAATAGGTTATTGTTCATATTATCGTGCCTCCTGTAATCTGGTCGAGTTCGTCGAGAGTGAGTTCGCGCAATCCGCCGCCCATCGTCTTCATCACTTCGGCGATGGCACTGAGGTCGGAGTCGCTGACGGTGAAGCCCTCGCCCTTGAGCACTGACTTCATCTGCGCCTCATCGCTACATTCACGAAGACGTGACGCGACGTCTCGCCCGTATTTTCTTATGATATTGTCACTCTTCATCGTCGTCATTGGATGTGGTGTCGAGGTTAACATCGCGCTCCATCGACATATTGCCCTTGCGGTCGATCTTGACGAGGATGGGGATATATTCGTCGGTGTTGGGATGCGACACACTGGCGGCAAAGCGCAACACTCCGCCCTCGGCCTTGTCGAAAACAAGACCTTCGAGAATGCCGGTGCGGCGGTAGTCATCGTCGAGGAATGAGTTGAATGAAGCCTTGGTGAATCGCTTCTGGAAGAAAACACTGCCGTCGCCACGCGTGATTTTAAGTTCGATGGCATTGTCGAAATAAGCCTGTCCGGTCTCGTCCTTCACCTTCGCAAGACTGTCGTCGGGGGTGCGGTGGACGAAACAAGTCATCTCGCTGCCACCGAGGCTTGTCTCGGTCGTCTGGTTATATTCCTGCATTCTTATAGGAGCCGACGGGGCTTTCTTCACCTCCTTGTGGGTGATGATATTGTCGCTCTTTTTCTTCTCGCTGCATGCCGACATTCCGATTGCGGCTATGGCTATGCACATGGCGATTGTTGTTTTCTTCATATTTGCTTATTATATATAATAATGTAATAATGCTGCAAAGATACTTATTTTTTTTCTCTTTTTGTATAAATAACGGCGATAATAACACTTTTTGACACGAAATGAGTGAATTTTGGAAAAATTATGCGTATATTTGCAGCATAATAAAGAATGGATAATAAAAAAGACAGAAAATGGAAAAGCAGTTTCATATAGAATTTCCCGAATTGATGAAGGGTAAGAAGGTGATGTACGTGCATGGTTTCGCCTCGTCGGCACAGTCGGGCACAGTGGCTTTGCTGCGCCAACTGATGCCGAATGCCGAGGTGGTGGCTGACGATGTGCCGCTGGTGCCGCAGGAGGCAATCGAATTCCTGCGCCGCAGGGCTGAGGAGGAAAAGCCCGACCTCATCATAGGAACGTCGGCGGGAGGAATGATGACCGAACAACTATACGGCTACGACCGCATCCTTGTCAATCCCGCATTCCAAATGGGCGACACGATGGGCAAGCACGGGATGACAGGCAAACAGACCTATCAGAACCCGAGGCGCGACGGTGTGCAGGAATTCATCGTCACCAAAGCTCTCGTAAAGCAGTTTGCCGACCTCACCGAACAATGCTTCGCCCCGGAAAGCCAGACACCGGAGGAACAGTCGAGGGTGTGGGCCATGTTCGGCGACAACGACCCGCTTGTGCACACCTTCGACCTGTGCCGCGAGCACTATCCGCACGCTGTGAAATTCCATGGCGAGCACAGGCTTATCGACAGTGTGGCCATACATTATCTCGTGCCCGTAATCAGATGGATTGACGACCGGCAGGAGGGTAGGGAGAAGCCTGTGCTATACATCACTCTCGACGCCATGCGCGACGGCTACGGCAAACCGCGCTCGAACATGCACAAGACATTCGAAAGGCTTATCGAGACATACGACGTGTATTTCGTGGTGAAGGCTCCCACCAACGACCACGACTACATCGCGCAGTCGCAGGCATGGATTGAGGATGCCATCAGTGCACCGGCCTACGACCGTGTGATAATGACCAACCGACCCGCCCTGCTGCTCGGCGATTTCATCATTTCGGTCGAGGACGAGAAGGGCTTCATGGGCTCATGCATCCAATTGGGCACGCCCGACTTCAAATGCTGGGAGGACATCGAGACGTACTTTATGAGAATTAGGAATTAGGAATTAGGAATTAGGAATTGCTGCGCAAACCGAATGCAGAGCCGAGCTTGCTCGAGCTATGCTGAGGTGAAGCCAGCAATCGACGAAGTCAATTAGGAATTAGGAATTAGGAATTAGGAATTGCTGCGCAAACACATAAATTATTATTTTGAGTATGGATACAATTAGCCTGTTTTTTTCAGAGATTAGTTCAGCCCTGTGGGGATGGCCGATGATGATAATGCTGCTCGGCACCCACTTGTTTCTGACGATAAGATTGAAGTTTCCGCAAAGGAAGATATTCACTGCCATCAAACTGTCGGTGAAGCGCGACCCCGGTGCCACGGGCGACGTGTCGCAGTTTGCATCGCTTGCCACGGCGTTGGCGGCAACCATCGGTACGGGCAACATCATCGGTGTGGCTACTGCCATCGCCTTGGGCGGTCCTGGGGCTGTGCTATGGTGCTGGCTCACAGGTGTATTCGGTATAGCAACGAAGTATTCCGAAGGTTTGCTTGCAATTAAATACAGGGTGAAAACGCCCGACGGCAGGATGTTGGGCGGACCGATGTATGCCCTTGAACGCGGTTTGGGATGGAAGAAGATGGCTGTGCTCTTCGCCTTCTTCACGGCAATGGCGTCATTCGGCATCGGAAGTACGGTGCAGGCTAATGCCATGTCGGTGATGACATTCGAGACATACGGCGTGCCGCAGTGGGTCACGGGTCTTGTTGTTTGCGGATTGCTTGCAGCTGTGGTGTTCGGCGGTGTAAAGTCGATTGCCAAGGTGTGCGAGTTGCTCGTGCCGTTCATGGCCCTATTCTATGTCTTGGGATGTATTGTGATACTGATAATCAATGGTCAGTATCTATGGCCGGCAGTCAAACTGATTTGTGTGTCGGCATTCTCGCCCGAAGCTGCGGGTGGAGGATTTGTGGGTTCGTCGGTGATGTTGGCTGCGAGATATGGCATTGCCCGCGGATTGTTCTCAAATGAGTCAGGACTTGGTTCGGCTCCCATCGTGGCTGCCGCCGCACAGACAAGAAATCCTGTGCGCCAGGCTCTCGTATCCTCGTCGGGCACATTCTGGGACACGGTGGTCATCTGCGCCATGACGGGATTGGTGATTGTGTCGAGTATCATTGCCTATCCCGACATTGATTACAGCAATGGTGCAACGCTAACCAAGGATGCCTTCGGCAAGATTCCGTTCATCGGCACGCCAATGCTTTCGTTCGGACTGGTGACCTTCGCCTTCAGCACTGCCATCGGATGGTGCTATTACGGCGAGAGGGCTGTGGAATATCTCAAGGGAAAGAAATGGATGCTTGCCTATCGTATTATATATATACTGTCGGTGTATGTGGGCAGCATCATCAACCTTACGTTGGTGTGGAACATTGCCGACTGTATGAACGCAATGATGGCTATCCCCAACCTGCTCTCACTCGTGTTCCTGAGTGGAGTGTTGGTGAAGGAAACCCACAAATATCTGTGGCTCAATCGATTGGATAGGGATATGGGCGGCGCGTCAGAAGATTAGCTTCATGCGGGTGCCCTCGGTGTATGTCGGGTCGTATTCAAGATAACCGCCAATCTTCAGTGCCAACCTGAAGATGATGCTAAGGTCGATTTCGGCATCGTCGCGGGCATCGTCGGGATTGTCAAACCAATGGAAGAGATATGGTATGCGGTCTTTGGGAATACTCGACCCCGTATTATCAACAATAATCATAAAGCGGTCGCCAATCTCAGTGCGACGGGTGGTTACGCGTATGAAGCGTTTGCTGGAGAAACGGCAGGAATTGAGCAACAACTCGTCGAGGATAAGCTCAACGATGCGTGGGTCGGAGAGGGCATAGTCGGTGTCCTCAATCTCTCGATTGAACACAATCTTCAGAGCATCGTCTTTTTCCATGCTCATCCTGATGGTGTCAATACACTTGGTGCAGAGTACATTGGGACTGAATTTCTCTTTCTTCACCTCGCGGCCCTTGCCGCTGCCTGAGAGAAAGCAACACTCGTCGATGAAAGTGGTGATGAGGTTGGTGTTGTAGATTATCTGGTCATAAATAATTTTCTTCTCTGTCTTAGACAGATAAAGGTCGGGGCGCGTGATTATCTCCGCCTGCTTGTTGATGTTGCGCAGGGGATTGTCGAGTTCCTTGCTGAATTTGGTGAGAAAAGCTGTCTTAACCGAGTTTTCCCTTTTCATGTCTTCTATATGCTCTTGCATGATGCGCATTCGGAGAATACACACAGAACATGCAATGCTTATCACAATAATTATTGCCACTAACATACTAACCGAATTTTTATACAAACAATATTAATTAATTCGACTGCGAATTTAGTGTTTTTTATGCCCCTTTGCAATTTATTTGGACTTATTTTGTCTAAAACCTACAAATCCTTGACTTAAAACAAGTCAATATGGATAACTTTTGCAGTATTTTCGACAACTTGGAATCTTACGTCATAGCCATCCACCGTCATGCCATACACCCGTTCGGGGTCATCGTGATAGTGAGGGCGAGGATCTTCGCCGAGCAATTGTTCTACGAGCCTACAGCTGTCTTCGCCAAGTCGATAGCGTATATCGTCGGGAATCTCCACGTTGAGTTTTTCCCACTTCTCAGTGGCGGCAAATCCTCCGCGAACATCGGGATGGGAGTCAAACTCAGGCAGATAGGGCTTGATGTCGTAGATAGGCGTGCCGTCCATCAAGTCGGCTCCGCTCACCTCTATCTCCACTTGTTTGCCCGGCAAGGCGGTTATCGACATTATCCTTACGGCTGACATTCCGATATTATTAGGACGAAACGACGAGCGGGTGGCAAAAACACCCATGCGGCGGTTGCCACCGAGACGGGGAGGGCGCACCGTGGTGTGCTTCGGGGCATCAACATTAGCCGAGAATCCCCAAAGAATCCACAGGTAGTCAAAATCCTCAAGTCCGCGCAGGCATTCGGGGTCGTTCCACTCCTTCTCCATCACAATCTTGCCCACAAGACGGGTGGCGATACCGCTTTGGCGCGGTACGCCAAACTTCGACTTCAATGGCGAACGAAAGTGGGCTATCGGCTTGATGTTCATTTCTGTGATCCGATTAAATTAGGGAAGACTTTGTCGAAGTCGGTCATCCTGTCGAATATGAGATTGGCACCTTCGTCAGCAAGCATTTCGTTGGGCAGAGGTCCAGTGTTGACTGCCACAGTGAAAATGCGTGCAGCCACGGCTGCCCTCACTCCCAAGGGCGCATTCTCAACAACAATAGCCTCCCAAGGCTCCACTCCGGCTTTCTCCATTCCCTTGAGATAGGGCATGGGGTGGGGCTTGCCGCGGGTTACGTCGAAACTCGACACAATCATTCCAGGTTCTATCAGTCCGCTGAAGTCGTGGGTCAGTTTCTCAAGAAGCGAATGTTGTCCGCTACCAGTCACCACCACGATCTTCATTCCGTAAGACTTTATCTTGCGCTGGAGGTCAATCACTCCATCCATTATCTCGGCTTGCGGACGAGTGGCGAAGATGCGCGACTTCTCGTCATACATCCGCTGGGATTCCTCGTCGCTGATTTCAATGCCCCGTTGCTCCTTAACAATCTTCTTTATTGTCTCCACCCCACGCATGCCCTCGTGGGCGTATGCATCGGCCTCGCTCATCTCTATTCCGAACGATGCCATCGAGTTGTGCCAACTATAGGCATGGTTGGGCATAGAGTCATAGAGCACTCCGTCCATGTCGAACAACACGGCCTTGGGAGTGAATTTCTTGAATCCGAATTTTCTCAGATAATTGTCGATTTCCTTTGTGTACATTATATATTTATTTAATTTCGGTGCAAAATTACTCATTTTTTTTGATTACTCAAACGATTACGTTATAATTTTCACTTATTATAGTGCAAGAATGGATTTTTATTGCTAATTTTGCACCGTAAAACCAAAAGACATCGATGAAACAACGGATTTCCAAGTAACAAGCACAGGAAACTTATCTACTCAAATCAAATCAGGAAACTACTAAGAAAAAGATGGTTACATGTTAGTGAAAAAGGGCGGGGATTGACAACAATCCACCGCCCTTTGATTTTATTACTTAACTCGTCAACTCGTCCACTTGTCAACTTCCAATATACTCAAGTATCTGCTCGGCATGTATCTTGGTCTTTATTTCCTTGGGGGTGAAAATCTTTTCCACCTCACCCTGTTCGTTGAGAAGCCATGTGGTGCGTAACGTGCCCATAGATTTGCGACCGCACATTGTCTTCTCACCCCATGCACCGAGTTGCTGAAGCAGTGTGGTGTCGGTGTCGGCTATCAGGGGAAAAGGAAGACCATATTTCTCGATAAATTTCTGATGTGAAGATGCTGAGTCTTTGCTCACGCCAATCACTGTGTAGCCAGCCTCCTGCAACTCGTCGTAGTGCTCCTTGAGCGAACAAGCCTCGGCAGTGCAACCCGACGTGTTGTCCTTTGGATAGGCATAGAGTATCACTTTCTTTCCGGCAAGACTTGAGAGTGTAATCTCGTTGCCGTTTTGGTCAAGCCCAAGTGTTGAGGGCATTTTTTCTCCGATGTTCATTTTCTTATTCTATTTATTTAATATGTATATATTCAATATTTTCTGAAATTTAGTCTGAGGACCTTGTTTTCCAAAACCATTGTCGAACTGTTGAGTTCGACTATTGTCAGGTTTTCAGGCACTTCGTGGATGCCATAACGCTTCAGTTGGCTGTAGTCTTTCAGCACGATATCTGATGAGTCACGCAGGTCGATAATCGGATTTGAAAGAGTCATTTTCATCCCGTCGATGTTGAAACGCATGAATATTGGTTTAATATTGGTGTATTTATTGTCGCGCATGTGCAATAGGTGAACCTGAAAACTCCAAAAGCGAAGACTGTCGCGCATGTCGCATGAACATCCAGTGGACAGCGTGTCAACTCGATGCAGCTGCCAATAGCCGTCAAGGTCGCCGTTGTCCGAGGTGCGCAAGTCGCACGAGCCGAGCAGTATTAAACCTGATATGATGTATATAATCTTTCTCATTATCTTGAATTTCGTGCTGCAAAAGTACAAAATATATTGTGAAAACGGAAAGAAATCAAGGAAAAACATGCAAAAAAAGTGATTTTGAAAACTAATTAGGGAAAATCCCATCCAAGGATAGGGAAAAACCTCTTGCCTAATCGAAAATTTTGTTGTTACTTTGCAGCAGAAAACAAGAAGTCAAACCATTTAATACATACAATTATGAAAAGGTATATATTCTCAATTATGGCAATGATGACGATAGCATTGACTGCCAAAGCAATGAGTTTCACACAGGCTCAAAGGGAAGCCCTCTTCCTCACGGACAAGATGGCTTACGAATTGAATCTCACTGACGAGCAGTATGACGCGTGCTATGAGATAAATCTCGATTATCTGATGGGCGTATCAACCGTGGATGACCTCTACGGAACATACTGGACAAGGCGCAACCTCGACATGAGCTACATACTGCTCGAATGGCAGTTGTCGGCTTTCAGGGCTGCCACATATTTCTATCGCCCACTGTATTGGGATGCAGGATGCTGGCACTTCGGTATTTACGCACGCTATCCCCGACGTACGTTTTTCTATTTCTCACGTCCTACGGTGTATGTGTCGTATCGTGGAGGACACAGTTGGAGAATGAATGGCGGCAGAAGCTATTATCACGGACGCAGCGATCATTATCGCCGACCCGCGGACAGCCACTTAGGTATGCGCGACCGTTTTAATACCCGAACAGACCGCAACACCCATATAAACCGCAACACCCGAACAGACCGCAACACCCATATAAACCGCAACACCCAAACAGACCGCAATACCCAGATAAACCGGAATATCCGGATAAACCGCAATAATCAGATAGACCGCAATAACTCCCGCCTTGAAAGACAAAACAGATTTGACCGTAGCGAGCGTGGAAGTTCGACCAGAGTGACCGTCAGCCGTGGCAGTTCGGTCCCCAGCCGAAGTAGCAGCTCACGTGGCAGCTCCATCAGTAGCAGCTCTCGCAGCAGTAACAGCAGTTCTCGTAGCGGAAATATATCCCACGGCGGAGCAAGACGAATGTAAAACGATTATTATATGCGAAGGATGCGCACCTCGGCATTGTCCATCTTGGGGATTTCATTCATTGGCTTGCCATAATACACCGATTGAATGGCCTTGTTGATGATACCGTGGCCCACCGCCAAAACCTTCTGGTCGGGAAAAGTCGTGCGGACGAAGTCAAGAAACTCCGAAGCACGGCTTTTCAACGTTTCAAGCGATTCGATGTCATCTGGCCATGGTTCGTCCTTAAGGTCGGGAATGTA
>CALZYS010000039.1 GCA_945830345.1 uncultured Prevotella sp. | reverse complement strand
GCAATCTGAGCAGTTGCAAGAAATCTGTAGTCACCACCGATGCCGTCAGGTTTGGCGGAGGCATGGGGAATATCGCCCGTCTGCCCCTTGAGGGTGTTTATCTGCCTCAGGACACTACCGCATCGGGCAGCCAACTGCCCCCCTCACCTATTGCGAGCGGTCTGCCCCGTTGTCTTGAGGGTGCACGTTATTACACGCAATGGGCAGGTATGCCATACGAGGTGACCAGTAGCCGGCTGGGCACTGACGACTATGCCGACGACATCAACTCCCGCTCGTTCATGACCAACTACGTTGGTGGCGGTTCGTGCTATATGCCCAACCAGCAGGGACTCGGAGTGCCTATTGAATTGTCGTTGGGAGTGCATAGTGATGCCGGTTATGGACCATGCGACTCAATCGTGGGCACACTCACCATCTGCACTACCGACTTCAATGACGGTCTTCTGGATGCCGGCATATCGCGTCAGGCATCAAAGAACTTCGCTCAACGTCTGCTCGATGAGATCCCCGACGACCTTGCCAAGAAGTTTGGCAAGTGGAACAGACGTGAACTCTACGACCGGAATTATTCTGAATCCAGAGTACCTGCAGTGCCAAGTGCCATTCTCGAAATGTTCTCCCATCAGAACTTCAACGACATGCGCTATGGCCATGACCCCAACTTTAAGTTCGCCATGGCAAGGTCGATATACAAAACCATACTTCGCTTCGTAAGCGACATGCATGATGAGGATTATGTAGTCACACCTCTCACACCGAGTCATTTCGCCATAAATCTCGATGACAATGGTGAGGCTACACTCACATGGCGTGAAGTGGGAGACCCCAACGAACCATCGGCCAATCCCTCGGCTTATGTGTTATACACAAGCACGGGGAGCGCTGACTTCGACAACGGCAGGTTAGTGCAAGGCACAAAGACGACGGTAAAACTCGAACCTGGAGTGCTTTATTCCTTCCGTGTGGCAGCTGTCAACAAGGGTGGTCGCAGTTTTCCGACCGAGGTCTTGTCTGCTGCTTATGTGTCTGGGGCAAAAGCCACTGTAATGATTGTCAATGCCTTCAACCGACTTGCCTCACCTGCAGTGCGCATGGATGAGAACGGATGGAGATTCGACATCGACGCCGACCCCGGGGTGAGCTACGGCAAGACTGCGGGGTACCTTGGTCGTCAGATTGACTCAAACCCTCTCACTGCCGGAAAGGAAGGTCCTGGCGGACTCGGATTCTCCGAAGAATCCCTAATAGGACAGTTTATCGCTGGCAACGACTTCAACTATGTTGCCACCCATGCCAGGGCATTGCATACTGCAGGACTATATAATATTGTGAGCTGCTCTGACGAAGCACTCATTTCGGGCTCTGCCAATCTCGACAACTGCCAAATGACCGACCTTATTTTCGGTCTCGAACGCAATGACGGCTATAGCATAATGAAATATGAGGTGATGCCAACATCATTACGCAATGTGATTGAGACATACACCCGCAGAGGTGGTTCACTGCTCGTCAGCGGTGCCTACGTGGCATCCGACATACTTGCCGACCATCGCGACAACGACTCACGCTTGTTTATCAACAACGTGTTGAGATGCCATCTCGCAGGCACTTACACAGGCGACAACAATATAATCTCCGGTCTTGGCACATCGATGCAGTTCCATCACCAACTCAATGAGCAGCACTATGCCGCCACTCGCACCGACATCCTCGCACCATTGGCTCCTGCTTTCGCCACAATGCTCTATGGCAACGGCAATGCGGCTTGTGTGGCTTATAAAGGCAACGACTATCGTGCCATAACGATGGGCTTCCCGTTTGAGTGTATCAAGGGAGAGAAGAAGCAGGGCGTGGTAATGAGGGCGTTGGCGAGATTCCTTTTGGGAAATTGAAATATTGAAATATTAAAAGATTAAAATATTGGGTATGTATAAGATTCAATCAAATCAGTCGGGAAGTCGCAGTATCGACATCACCGAGAAACATCTTGAGACTATTGAGAAGTACCAACTATTCCGCGACCTCATCGACAGTCACGGATTCGTGGACGAACAGGTGCTGGACAAACTGAAGCTGAATATCCGCTCATTGCTTGAGTCCGACTCTTGTCATGACAACGACCTTCTCGACCTCTGCCTCGACGTGATTTATCACGCCAACATGAAGTCATTCGGACTACAACAGCTCGTAGTATTATTCATCAACTGGAAACAGCAGAAAACAGAGTAATGGAATATAGACTATCGGATTTCCTGCCTACGACCAAGAAGGAGGTGGAAATAAGGGGATGGAGCGAACTCGACATCATCCTCTTTTCTGCTGATGCCTACGTTGATCATCCCTCATTTGGGGTGGCAGTAATAGGGCGCACACTTGAGGCTGCTGGCTATCGTGTGGCAATAGTGCCGCAACCCGACTGGCACGGCGACTACCGCGATTTCCGCAAACTCGGTCGCCCGCGCCTGTTCTTCGGTGTTGCCCCAGGATGCATGGACTCCATGGTAAACAAATACACGGCGGCACGCCGACTGCGCTCCGAAGACGCTTATAGTCCTGACGGTCGTCATGATTGCCGTCCCGAATATCCCACCATCGTCTATACCCGTATCCTTAAGGAACTCTATCCCGATGTGCCTGTAGTGCTCGGCGGTATCGAGGCATCGCTGCGCCGACTCACGCATTACGACTACTGGCAGGACAAGGTGCGCCCCAGCACTCTCTGCGATAGCGGTGCCGATATGATTATCTATGGCATGGGCGAGAAACCTGTTGTTGAACTAAGTCGCCAGCTCGATGAAGGACTTCCGATAGATGCCATCAGGGATATTCCCCAAACGGTGTATCTCGCTCCTTCTGATTCTATTCCTGGGGGGATTTCCGCCGATGACATCGTGCTACATAGCCATGAGGAATGTCTGCAAAACAAAAAGGCGGAAGCCGACAATTTCCGCCATATCGAGGAAGAATCCAACATGATGCATGCCCATCGGCTGTTGCAGTCTGTGGGCAAACAGACAGTGGTGGTTAATCCCCCCTATCCACCGATGACCACCGAGGAGCTCGATGCCTCGTTCGACCTGCCCTACACTCGTCTTCCTCATCCCAAATACAAGGGCAAGACCATTCCTGCCTACGAGATGATCAAGTTCTCGGTAAATATCCACCGCGGATGCTTCGGCGGCTGTGCCTTCTGCACCATCTCAGCCCATCAGGGCAAATTCATCACCTGCCGCTCTCAAGAGAGCATATTGCGCGAGGTTGAGAAGGTGGCGCAAATGCCTGGGTTCAAAGGATATCTCAGCGACCTTGGAGGCCCTTCGGCTAATATGTATGGCATGCACGGCTGCAACCATAAGGCGTGCGAGAAATGCAAGCGTCCGAGTTGCATTCATCCCGCGATATGCCCGAATCTCAACACCGACCACTCTAAGCTGCTTGAGGTATATCGTGCAGTGGATGCCCTGCCTTATATCAAGAAAAGCTTTATCGGTAGCGGTGTGCGCTATGACCTCCTGCTTCATCGGGGCAAGGACGAAAAGTCCAACCATGCGGCAGAGGAATACACCCGCGAACTGATTCGTCATCATGTGAGCGGTCGCCTCAAGGTGGCTCCTGAGCACACCAGCGACAGGGTGCTCATGTATATGCGAAAGCCATCCTTCTCGCAGTTTAGGCAGTTTAAGGCTATATTCGACCGCATCAATCGTGCCGAGGGTCTGCGCCTACAAATAATTCCCTATTTCATCAGTTCGCATCCAGGTTGCACTGCCGAGGATATGGCTGAATTGGCTGTCATCACCAAGGGATTGGACTTCCATCTCGAACAGGTGCAGGACTTCACGCCAACACCTATGACTGTGAGTACAGAGGCATGGTACACGGGCTATGACCCTTACACCCTGCAACCGGTGTTTAGTGCCAAGACACCAGCCGACAAACTCGCCCAACGCCAGTTTTTCTTCTGGTACAAACCCGATGAACAACGGGCTATTGAGCGCACGCTACGCATGATGAACCGCCCTGATCTGATAAAAAAATTAGGGATTGACATTCGACATAAGAAAAATCATAGATAAACCTGATCATCACAGATGCAGGCTACGTTAGGTCTGTGGGTAATAAGGAGCATGGTGGTGTCGTGACGCGAGGCAAGCAGTCGGCTGAAGAGTTGTTGCTCAGTGTCCTCGTCGAGAGCCGAACTGATCTCGTCGAGCAGTAGCACCGAGCCAGGACGGAGCAGTCCGCGAGCAATGGCTATGCGCTGCGCCTGTCCCTCACTCAGTCCGCCGCCGTGTTCCGACAGCATTGTGTCAAGCTTGTCGGGCAACTCATATACAAAGTCGGCACATGCAGTATGTAGTGCTTGCTGCAGTTCGTCGGCAGTAGCATCGGGCTTCGCCATGAGCAGGTTGTTGCGTATCGTTCCGCTGATGAGCGTGTTGCCCTGTGGCACATAAACCACGTTAGCCCTCATGCTGTTGTCTGCCTCATATTCATAGTCCTTGCCGTAAAATGTCACCCTGCCGCTGTCTGGCTGTATAAAGTTGAGTATCAGGCGGAAGAGAGTTGTTTTGCCTACTCCCGTAGTTCCGAGGATGACGGTCTTGCTGCCAGGATGGAAGTCGTGCGTGAAATGACTTACCACCTCCCTGTCGCCCTTGGCATAGTGGAATGTCACGTCATCCATGCGTATTCCGAGCATTTCTTTCCCTGTTTTGCCATTGTCTGCTAATGACCTCTCTCCCTCCTTCTGCTCCATCTCCTTAAGTCGGTCGATACTGGCTGTGCTGTATATGATTGAAGGAAACGCTCCAAGCAACGACAGTATTGGTTGCTGTATCTGTCCTACGAGTTGAAGGAATGAAGTCATCACACCGAAGGTGATGGCACCTGTGCGCAGTCCGTAGGCTCCCCACACAAAGGCTAGCATGTATCCCAATCCAAAGGTGCAACCCAAGGCAAATCGGCTCACCACCATAAAACGCGAACGGCGGATATAGTTGGCGGTCTGCCTGTCCTGCAACTCCTCCACCCTATCCTGCATCCATCTCTCACCCTGCAGCGAGCGCAGCACGGCATTAAGTTCGACGCACTCTTGTATTCTTGCCATTATTCTGCTTTCGTCCTCACGTATCGAGAGAGTGATATGCCTTAGTCGGTGGGAGATAAACTTGCCTATGATGATGGCGAGAGGGGTTATCAGGACGAGAGCCCATGCCAAGCGACTGTCAAACCATCTCATCAGCAGGAATGCGCCAATGAGCTGCATTGTCATCACCACCACCTGCGGCAACTGCACTGCCAATGTCTCGCTCACCGCGTCGATGTCCTTAGCCATTCTCGATGTCACGTCGCCCGAGTGTATCTCGTTGTCCTCAAACAGTCGCCATCTGAACAGTTGGCTGAAAAGGCAGAGGCGCAGATCAGCCACTTTCTTTATAAATGACTTATTGGCAAGGTATTGGTTTAATTGGCATATGCTCACGCCTGCCACGACTGCTGCGGCAATCAGCAATGCCTGAATTGCCATGTCGCCCGTCGTACCGCTCGTAGCCACATCGTCGATCAGCCGCTTGCTGAGCCACACCACCGTCAGGGCAAGGGCTGTCTGCACCACTCCTGCCAGTATGCGCACCACTATATTCAATCGTATGCCGTGCATGTTGGCTATAAACCACCTCACATACCTCATTTCTCCACCACCCCGGCGTTTATCCATTCCTCCACTATGGTTTCCACGTCACGGCGCGCCACATCCGGTTCCACGTCGTATTCCCCGCACAGTGCCAGCGCGAGATTGTCGATGTCCGCCTCACCATCAATATGATTCCACAACCATGCTGCAGTGTCGTTGAGACTTATCAACCTGCCGAAATCCACGGCTCCAAGTCCCTCGCCCACTAACACTTTCTCTCCGCATACGTCGCGGAGCACAATTCCGTCTTTCTTTTTCATTGTATTTCTAATATCTAATTAAAATAATCAAGTATCTTCTTATGGGTATCAGCATCCACCATATTTCGGATGCCACCTTGCGCCAACGGGTGTAGAGGTAATGACGCTTTTTATGACCATCCACCACATGCGTGGCCATGGCTTTTATGTCACTCAGTCGGCAGTGTTCCCTACCAACAAGGTTTCCGTCGCCCATCAGCGTCACCATGTCGTCCTCAATCCTCTCAATTCGGTGGAGCACATAACGTCTGTCTTCCACCCATGCCAATGCCACTATGCCGCGCCTCAAGTCGGCAGGAGGAGCCAATATCACGCTCTCCCTGCTGCCTATGATGAATGGAAGCATACTGCGTCCTGCCACTGGCAGAGTCACGCTATATCCATCGTTCACCAACGCCAAAGCCTCGTCGATTATCTTATTGTCGTTCATATCGTTGTGCTTGTCATTTTTGCAGCCTCCTCATCGGGCAGACATTCCATGTGCCACACTCCTACTACAGCCACCAATGTATCGATCGAATGATGCAATCCGTCAGCAATACGTCTATCCCATCTCTTTCCCGATACGCTTGACGACAGTGTTGCGTATGCCTCAATGGGCGACATTCGCCTTATCTTGTTATGAGGTGCCTGAGCCAATCCCACAATTCCGCCAAGGGGATAATGCTCGTTGAGATAGCACGGTGTCTTTCCGCTCCAAGGCGATCCATACACCTCTGCCATTCCGTCTTCGCCTATCCTCACCACGGGATTGTCGTCGTTAAGCAGTCGGCTGCCTTCTATGTATCTCAGCCACAGGCGCGAATGAGTACTCTTGCCCGTTCCACTCTGACCAAGGAACATATATGCCCAGCCGCCCCTTGTCACTGTTGACGAATGAAACAACAATGTGTCCATCCCTGCTGTGGCAAGTGCGTAGCTGATCATCATTCCGTTGTCGATGGCCAACTTGGGAATGTCGCCCAGAGCCACAGTTACCCTGCGATAGTTGCTGCTGCACCTGAGCCATCCTGCGGTCTTGCCTTGCGAGAGGAATACAAACACGGGATTGCCCTCCATATGTCCGCAGGCTATCTCGTCGCCGCCCTCCTCCTGCCGCCATTCCTCTGTCCAGTCGTCTGGCAAAGTGGCGTCAGGCCGAATTTTCATTTCTATAAGCGGTTCCGACGGTGCCACCTCAAACGGCCGACAGTTGTCAATCAGCGCAAAGATGTCCTCATCGGCTGTCAATGCAATTACATGGCGAGCCACCCTATAATATCTTGTCGTTATCATACTTCCTTTATCTTGTGATTATTGAAAATTCTCATATAATTTCATTTATGGCTACAAAGATAACTATTTTTCGTCATTCTGCCAAATGATCACCCAATAAAAAGCAAAATAATTGCAAATTCGTTCATTTTTGCCACTTTTATTTTCTATTGTGGTCGATTTGTGTTATCGGTTAGTATTCAAATCTCAAAAAATCTTTGGTTAAAAAAGCACCTAACGACAGAGTATCGTTAACACTCAACATCCCCCTATCGTTAAGACATAACAAAATACTTGTCCCACAGTGAGATCCTTGGTGTAACAATACGGCAATCTCATTGCCTTGAGGACCGCCACAAGGTCGGGACAGTTACATATCCGATGTAGGGTCTTACCTCCTGTAAGACCGCAATCCGTTGGGCAGCGGTTCTAGCTCTTCACCAGACATCCTACTATCTTTTTTGGGGTCATTCGACCAATTACCAGAAGCGTCCCTTACCGTTGCGAACCTGCTCAAATCCAAGATTAGCCAGAGCCCCCCCCTGGCAGACATCTGAAATATGCTGAAACTTAAGTTGATTATTGACGACAATTAAAAACAACAAAGCTGCAACGGGAAAAATCCCGCTGCAGCTTGTGCGAACTAATAACCAAAACTAAAATCAACCTCCCATCTCTACTAACAATCTTTTACCTAATAAACTAAAAACCAATAACTAACCTAAAACAATCTGATGCAAAGATAAGCGGTTTTACTTTCTTATGCAACAATATGGGGCGTTTTTTTATTTCTTTTTGTCATATTATTGATATAAATCAAAAATTATCTTGACCAAAAGCGATAAGTAATATCAGTAAATCCATCTCCCGCTGCCTTTTTGTAAAGGCGCTGGTTAGTGGTACGGTCCTTAAGACATCCCTTATCGGCGATGTATGGACCGAGCTTGACATAATCGAAGTTGGACTTATCAACCATTGCCGACAATTGGCTGCGACCGCTATACCACCCTATGCGCAGGGCGGGATGCTCACGGCGTAGGAAACAGGCAAGGATATTGACGTATTCGGGTTCGGCATCACCACCCATGAAACAGATACAAGTGATGTCGTTGGCATAGAGTCCGACAAGACGATCGAGCTCCATAGCAGTGAGCGGAGTGCCGATATTCTCCCACAGGTATTGGCTATGACAGCCCGGACATCTACATGGACAGTTGGAGAGGTTGATGGAGAGGGTGACCTCGTCGGGTATCTCCTGAAAGACCACCCCTGTGTTAACATATTTCAGCATAAAGGAATTTAATATTTAAATTATTAAATTGTTCAATTCTTTAATTTTTTAATTCTTTAAATCCCCCATCACCGCATAATGCCTGCGTCCCGCCTCTTGCTGGCGTGCCTCGGAGAAATTGCTGACACGCTTGAGATAGCCAATGATGCGGGTCATATAATCGATATTCTTGGAATGGCAATGCGGACACTCTTTGAGATAGCGCTTATCTATAGTGCCACAGTCATTGCAGATAGTGTTGGGCACGTTGAACGTGAAGTAGTTGCAGCCTTCACGGGCTGCCACCTTGAGCAACTGGCGATATTGCCGTTTGGAGAGGTGCTCCTCAAGATTCATGTGGAGAGCCGAACCGCCTGTGAGATGCTCAATATAGGGAGCGCCATGGAGCTTGAATTTCTCTATGATGTCGGTGTTGGGATCCTCGACAATATAGAAATAGCTGTTGTAGCAGTCGCGCGGAACGAAGTAGCCGTCTTCCCTATCCCACTTAGCATGCTTTACGCCCACATTCTCGGCAGGAATCATCTCGCAGTTGAAGAGCACGTCCTTCGTGCGATATAGTTTGTTGTACTTCTCAACGAGCCCGAGTACGGTCTGCACAAACTTGAGATAGTCGGGATTGTTAGAAATCTTGAGTCCACAGAACTCAGCAGCCTCTACAAGTCCGTTGACACCGATGGTAAGATACTGGCGCGACATATTGATGTAACCAGCATCGAAAAGCGGCAGCATACCATGCGACTGAAGCTCCTTGAGGTTCTCGTTGTATGCCAACTGCACCTTATGGCAGAGGTCGATAACCTGAGAAAGATAATCATTATAGTCGATCTTGTTGTTGATGGCATACTGGATGCAACGGTTGAGATTGACAGTGAGCACACTCTTTGAACCGGTGGATACACCTCCTGCCCCGAGGGTATAGCTGAAGCCGTTGTCCTGAATCTCATTGCGCAAGCGGCAGCAGCTTGAGAGCGAATCGGCATTGTCACTCATATATGTGAAGAAGGAATGGCCCTCGCTATACATCTCGGCTGTGAAATCACCCCACTCCTTGTCGATAACATCGCCATCATGACTGAGCAGAGCCATGGTCTCGACGGGGAAGGTGAGCACGGTCTTGGTGCGCTCCTTGTTGAACCACTTCATAAACCGTTTCTGAAGCCATGATAGCCCTTCCCAATCGGGCTGGGTGCCGTCGGGGAAATAGAAATTACCAAAAAGGCTTTCGAAATAGGGCTTGTCATAATAGGCTATGTTCCAAAAGACAGCCTGATAGTTGCGCGCTCCTGTGGGCTGGTTGATGGAATATACAATCTGCTCAAAGCAATCAGTTATTACCTTATCTATAGTGCGCTGCTTGAGTGAGAGATCAACCACCTTGTCTGACTCCTTGTAATAGTCCTTGCCATATTCCTTGCCGATAAAGTAGTTGAGATACATGAGGAACTCGGGAGTGGCACAGGCACCACTTAGCATACTCGACACCATGAACACCATATTCACAAAACCTCCACAGAAGGACTTGAGATTGGTGGGGGCTGTGGAATTGCCGCCAATGGATGTTGTGCCGCCTATGAGCCAGGGATACATGGTGATGGAGGCACAATAGTTGGCAAGACTCGTCTCGTCATTCTTATATATAAAATGGTGAGTGAGCAGGTCGATGTATTTCTCGGCAGTCTCCTTGCCATACATCTTCTTGATGCGATCGGTGAGCAATCGGCGGTTGAGACGAATGAAATTCGACTTTGGCAACTCACCGATAAGTGTGGCAATGTTCTTATGCTCCACATTGGCATTGGCATCATACTTAGAGCCTGTGGCGGCATTGGCAGCCTCGCAATAGTCGGCAAGGAACTTGAGTTTTTCCATCGTCTCGCGGTCTTCTGTATGACGCTGGCGATAAAGCATAAAGGATTTTGCCACCTGATAGTAGCCTTCCTTCATCAGGGCTTCCTCCACCTGATTCTGGATGTCTTCCACCTTGATTCCTTCGTGTATGTCGAGGTGGCTGATTATCTTGGATATCAAACCGAGATCGGCACTAACTTCCACTGACTCGAACGCCTTGACAATGGCATTCATGATTTTGTCCAACGAGAACTTGTCCTTCGAACCGTCTCTCTTGGTAATTGTAAAGCTTTTAATTTCCATTTTATATATAGTATAATATTGTCACTTTCGGATAACTTTTCGGAATTTGAATTTATAAAAGTTTTCCATTTGGGATAACTGTCCTTTCCTAAATTCTTAAAGCAATTTCCAATTTTGTTTCACTTTTGCGGCTGCAAAGATACAACAAAAATATAAAACTACATGTCAATAAATGAGAATTTCTTTTCTTAAAAAATACAAAAAGGTGATTATCCATTATAGATAATCACCTAATAACCAATAATATATTATAGAAGAGTTATAGTTTTACTGAAGATATGTCAACAAGTCCGTTGACGATAGCATAGATGGTAAGGCCTGCTGAAGAGTGAATCTGAAGTTTGCGGGCAATGTTGCGGCGGTGTGTAATAACTGTGTTTACCGAAATGTAAAGATGTTCGGCGATTTGTTTGTTCGACATTCCTTGTACAAGTGCCACCACAACATCCTTTTCCCTGTCGGAAAGTTGTTCGCCTACATCACCCTGTCGCGGGAACACCATTGTGGATATATTCTTTGTAACGCTGTCCTTGCGTAAGCGCTGTTCGAGTTTGCGGATGGCAGGAACAAAGATATTGTCCTCTACCGAGGCATGCAGATTGAGCCATTCCTCATTATTATATATACCATAGAGGGTGGCAGTGAGTTTGTTGTTACGTTGCGGGTCGCCTGGCAAATACTTCAATATTATATTCTTGAGTTCCTTGAGTTTTTGGTCGGTCTGACCGTGCTTTTTCGAGAATGTCTCAATATCATAATCGCCTGGCACCTCGTTGGCAAGCAGCGAGTTGACATAGGGGAAGAGCATTCGCTCCTCATACTTCATATGCTTGCGAATCTCGCGCGAGTATTCATCATAGAACTTCATTATCAGATGTCCCACCCCGTCTTCCTCATTGATTGACTCCTGCAGTTCGCGACGGATAGAGGGCAACTGGTAGTCGAGGTAATACACATGACATGCCTGCAGATAATGCAGAAGCGTGGGGATGGACAGACGGTCGGCATCATCTGCATTGTAATAGCCATTGATGGTGTAATTGACGACAGCGAGGAAGGTGTAGGTATCCACGCCGTTATCACAACAGGTCTCGTTGACTGTCTTGTCTCCGAAACCAAGGTTAATACCAAAGCAGCCAAGCGACTGCAATACATTGTAGTTGTCACGGATAAGCGAAATCATCTTATCGTCCGCCTCATATACCTTATGATTCTTCATATATTACAGGTGTTTATGTAATTCCGCTGCAAAATTAGTGTTTTTTTTCGAATTACGCAATAATCATTTATTGGTATTTTTATGATTATCAAGCTTTTTTATATCATATTAATTAGGTATTAATAAATCTTAATGAATTATACCTTTTATCGGTTTTTATCCATTATTTTTACGTTAATCATACAATAGACATCTATTTTATTTGGTGATTGTCGATAAAATACCTAATTTTGCAGCGATTAAACGATAATTTATGAGAATAAAAAAATTAATGGCAGTGACGATGCTGGCTGTGTCGATTACTGCAACTGCTCAGACCGGAGAGGGAGGGACGTGGACTCTCGGCGACTGCCTTGACTACGCCATCAAGAACAACATCTCACTCCAGAAACAACAATTGAACAGGCTGTAGGCCGGGGAAGACGTGAGACAGGCGGAGAAGGCTCTGCTGCCAACACTAAGTGCCAACACGTCGCAAATGATGGGATGGCGCCCGTGGATCAACAATCAAACCTCAACGGTGGCTAACGGAACTGTCACCAACAAAATCAGTAAGACGTACTATAACGGCAGTTATGGGGTGAACGCCTACTGGACTGTGTGGAACGGTAACAAGAACCATAACACGGTGAAGCTGAACAAACTTGCGGAGCAGAAGGCGCAAAAGGACTCTGCCTCCACGACACTGAAACTGAAGGAACAGATTGCCTCACTTTACGTGCAGATACTGTATCTCACCGAGGCTGTGGGTGTCAACCGTCAGAGTCTGGAAACCTGCGTAAAGAACGAGGAAAGGGGAAAGACAATGCTCGAAGTGGGGAAAATGTCGAAAGCCGACCTCGCACAACTGACTGCCCAAAGGGCTCAGGACGAATATAACATTGTGAGCGCACAAAGCCAAATAGCAACCGCGAAGAAAGAACTCAAGCAACTACTCGAACTGACCAACGTGGAGAGATTCGAAATCTTTATCCCAGAGGACATCGCAGAAGCTAACGACCAGAAAGCGCTTGCATCAATTCCTGCCCTCACGGATATATACCAGTCTGCCATTGCGACACGACCGGAGATTGCCTCTGCACAACTTGCCATCAAGAGCAGCGACGTGAGTCTTGCCATTGCCAAGGCGGGAAAGATGCCTACAATTGGTATCAACGGAAGTCTTGGAACGAGTTCATCATCAATGAGCGACAGAACATGGGGGCAACAGGTGAAAACCAACTTTGACGCTGGCTTAGGACTATCATTGAGCGTGCCTATCTTCGACGGCAGACAGACCAAAACGGCGGTCAACAAGGCTATACTGCAAAGAAGGCAAGCCGAACTCGACTTGCAGGACAGCGAGAAGCTGCTATGGAGCACTATTGAGGGCTACTGGATTGACGCTACAACCAACCAGCAGAAATTCCGTGCGGCACAGGCAAGCGTGGAGAGCCAACAGGCAAGTTACGACCTGTTGAGCGAGCAATTTAGCTTAGGTCTGAAGAATATCGTGGAACTTATGACAGGAAAGACCAACCTGCTTAATGCACAACAGGAAAAACTGCAGAGCAAATATATGACCATACTGGACATACAAATGCTCAATTTCTATGGAAATAGCAATGCCGACTTATAAATAAAACATTACCAAAAATAAGAATAAAAGAATAAAACATGAAAAAGATCAGCAAAATATGGTTGGCCGCTGGTGCCATAATAGTCATCGCTATCATTGCATGGCTTATATCTGGCGGCAAGGAAGAAAAGCAGGTTAGCTTCTCTTTTGAAAAGGTTGCACCAACTAATATACAAATAGGTGTAACGGCTACGGGAACAATAGAACCCGTGACTTCGGTGACTGTGGGTACTCAGGTGTCTGGTATCGTCAGCAGAATATATGTAGATTACAACAGTGTGGTTAAAAAAGGCCAGGTGATTGCGGAGCTCGACAAGACAAATCTGACAAGTGAACTTAATACTGCAAAGGCCAACTTGGCAAGTGCACAAAGCTCACTGAATTACGAGACCGACAACTACAAGAGATACAAGACATTATACAGCAAAGGACTCGTGAGTGCGGACGAATATGAGTCGGCAAAACTCTCATACGACAAGGCTCTGCAGACTGTAGTGTCACAGAAAGAACAGCTGACGAAGGCACAAACAAACCTCGGCTATGCCACTATCACCTCGCCTATAGACGGTGTGGTATTGTCGAAAGCTGTAGAGGAGGGACAGACGGTGGCTGCAAGTTTTAATACTCCCGAACTTTTCTCGATTGCCAAGGACTTAAAGGACATGCGAGTGATTGCCGACATCGACGAAGCTGACATCGGTGAAGTGAAAGAGGGAGAACACGTGACCTTTACGGTCGATGCCTTCCCCAACGACACATTCAATGGAGTGGTGACACAGGTGAGGCAAGAGGCTACCACGACAAATAATGTTGTGACATACGAGGTGGTAATCAGTGCCCCGAATGCCGACCTCAAACTCAAGCCCGGACTGACTGCCAACGTGACTATCTTCACTGCCGAAAAGAATAATGTACTGAGTGTGCCGAGCAAGGCCCTGAGATACACCCCGACGGTAGAGACCATCGGCAAGAAATACAAGATTCAGGACTGTCAGGGCAAGAACAAGGTGTGGACTCTTGAGGGTAATGTGATAAAGGCCCACGCAGTGCAGATTGGCATATCCGACGGTTCGCGCACTGAGATTATCTCTGGCATATCCAACGGGACACAGGTTATTACCGAACTGAAGGAAATTATGTCTGAAAGCGAGGGTGAGGCTACACAGAGCGGAACTGAACGCAGTCCGTTTGCCCCTGGTCCTCCGGGAAAGAACAAGAAAAAATAATTGCCACTATGGAAAAGAAAGTAGTAATAGAACTGCAAGACGTAAGGCGCAACTTCATGGTGGGCGACGAAGAGGTGCATGCCTTACGTGGCGTATCGTTCAAAATATACGAGGGTGAATTTGTCACCATCATGGGTAAGTCGGGCTCGGGAAAATCCACATTACTCAACCAATTGGGATGTCTCGACACTCCATCAAGCGGCGAATATATTCTCGATGGAGTTCCAGTGAGGTCAATGTCGAAATCTCAACGGGCTGTACTGCGCAATCGCAAGATTGGGTTCATATTCCAGAACTACAACCTACTGGCAAAGACAACAAGCGTAGAGAATGTTGAGCTGCCGCTGATGTACAACTCTGAGGTGTCGGCTGCCGAACGCCACCAAAGGGCTATTGAGTCACTTAAGGCTGTTGGGTTGGGCGACCGTCTTTACCATAAGTCCAACCAAATGTCGGGTGGACAGATGCAGCGAGTGGCTATAGCAAGGGCACTGGTGAACAATCCCGCCGTAATCCTCGCTGACGAAGCAACGGGTAACCTCGACACACGCACGTCGTTTGAGATTCTCGTGCTGTTCCAGAAACTGCATGCCGAAGGACGAACTATCATCTTCGTAACCCACAACCCCGACATCGCCAACTATTCGAGTCGCAATATCATGCTGCGCGACGGTAAGGTGATAAGCGACGAGATAAACAATAATATATAGTCGGCTGCCGAAGGACTTGCCGCACTGCCCGTAAACACTGATGAATAAGTAATATGAATTATACAAATTTATTTAAGATAGCGGTAAGGGCAATAGCTGCCAACAAGACGCGCTCGTTCCTGACGGCTCTCGGCATTATCATTGGTATTGCCTCGGTGATCACCATGCTCGCCGTCGGTCAGGGTACCAAGCTGAGTATCCAGGCAAACATTGCCGAGATGGGCTCCAACATGATAATGATAGGTCCAGGAGCTGACAGGCGTGGTGGAGTAAGACAAGACGCGTCTTCAATGGAAACGCTAAAACTTACTGACTACGAGTCAATTAAGGATGAATGTACATATATCTCAGCCATAAGTCCTACAGTGACAAAGAGCGGACAGTTTATTTATGGCAATGAAAACACGCCATCCACTATCTATGGTGTCAATCCAGACTATCTGAGCATACGCCAGTTGAATGTTTCGGATGGTGAGATGTTCACCGACAACGACATCAAGAGCAGTGCCAAGGTGTGCATACTCGGACAGACCGTAGTTGACAACCTCTTTCACGACGGCAGTGATCCCATAGGAAAGGTTGTGAGATTCAACTCTATCCCATTCCGTGTTTTGGGCGTACTGAAAAAGAAGGGATACAACTCTATGGGCATGGACCAGGACGACCTCGTGCTTGCTCCATATACAGCTGTCATGAAACGTATTCTCGCCCAGACTTATCTGGGAGGAATACAGTGCTCGGCTATCACAGAGGGAGTCACTGAGAAGGCTACCGAACAGATAACCGCAATACTAAGGCGTAACCACAAACTCAAGGATGCTACCGACATAACTCCAGCTGACGACGATGACTTCAATATCCGTTCACAGGAGGAACTGGCATCAATGATGACCTCTACCTCAGATATGCTCACCATCTTGCTCGGATGTGTGGCAGGTATATCCCTGATTGTGGGCGGTATAGGTATCATGAACATCATGTATGTCAGCGTGACTGAGCGTACAAGGGAAATCGGCCTGAGAATGAGTGTCGGTGCCAGAGGGGTTGACATACTCAACCAATTTCTCATCGAGGCCATAATGCTTAGCGTGACTGGCGGTATCATTGGTGTCATGTTGGGTATTGGCGCATCTTATGCCATAAAGAGTTTCGCCCATTGGCCTATATCCATCGAACCATGGACAATAGTGATGAGTTTCGCCGTATGTACTTTCACTGGTGTTTTCTTCGGTTGGTATCCAGCCAAGAAGGCTGCCCAACTCGACCCGATTGAAGCATTGAGATATGAATAGAATATGAACAGAAAATCATACATATTACTACATGTAGCAGGGTGGTTGGCATTTTTTTGCTCACCACTCATGTATATCGACCATTCATCGAATTTCAACATATTAAGATATTTGTTTTTCAGCATGATGCCTTTTGTGCTGATGGTCGTATTCTATATCAATTACTTATGGTTGGTGCCGCGGTATTATATCCGCGGCAACCGACCACGATTCTATTTGATAAACATAATATCATTCTTCGTCCTAATAGCGTTTCTCCACTTGTGGATGGACTTAGGGCATGTGTTATTCAATCCCCCAAGCCCACGTAAACATGCCGTTGACTTTGTGGAACAACACAAGGCTCTCTTCTTCTCCATTCGAGACATCTTCAATATGACTATCTCTGCTGCCATGGCCAAAATGATGCGCTTGGCTGAAAAATGGCACAAGTCGGAATTGGCACGTCAAGAAGCTGATAAAGAAAGAACCAAGGCGGAGCTCAGCAACCTGCGCTCGCAAATCAAACCGCATTTCATGCTCAACACGCTCAACAATATATATGCCCTGACGGCTTTCTCACCTGAAAGGGCACAAAAGGCGATTGAGCAGTTGAGTGTCTTGTTGCGACATATTTTGTACGAGAATGAGCAATCTGAGATTTCCATTAAAGACGAAATTGAGTTCATCAGCAATTATATCAGTCTCATGCAATTAAGGTTGACAAATAATGTGAAAGTCAACTTTGTCACTAACATCCAGGAAGGATGCAACGCAATGATAGCACCGATGATATTCATATCCCTCGTCGAGAATGCTTTCAAACATGGGATTAGCCCTACAAAACCCAGTTTTATTGATATTTCTGTTACAGCTGACAATGACACCATCTACTGCAATATCATCAACAGCAACTTCCCAAAATATGCTGATGACAAGAGTGGACATGGAATAGGACTCAAACAGGTGGCCAAAAGACTTGAACTGGCATATAGCGGAAGATATAAATGGGTGAAAGGTGTATCTGAAGACGGTATGACCTACTCTTCGAAAATTGAGATCTTATATAAAAAATAATATTAACCATCAAATAAAAACTATTGTATTATGACACTAAACTGTGTAAACATAGATGACGAACCATTGGCATTGGAAATGATGTCAGACTATGTTCAAAAAACTCCGTTTCTCACATTGACCGGGGCTTATAACAGTGCTGTACAAGCCATCAAGACCATAAGGGAAAATCCGGTCGATCTGCTTTTCCTCGACATACAAATGCCTGAACTCAGCGGGCTTGAATTTGCCAAGGTGCTGCCTAAACGTACCAAGGTGGTGTTTACTACCGCATTCCCACAATATGCCGTTGAGGGCTATGAGGTCGAGGCTTTTGCATACATACTGAAACCTATCAGCTACGAAGCATTCCTTAAGGTGGCAAAGAGAGCATACGACTGGTTCTCACAATCGGAGAAGGCTAAGAATTATGCCAATGACAGGTTTATTTTCGTGAAAAGCGACTATAAATTGGTGAGAATCGATCTCGATGACATCCTCTTTATTGAAGGCCTGAAGGACTATGTAAGAATATATACCGAAAATGGTGACAAGATAATGTCGCTCATGAACATGAAGACATTAGAGGATTTCCTGCCGAAACCAGAATTTCTACGCTCTCATCGTTCGTATATAGTTCACATGAACAAGGTAAAATGCCTCGACCGTTTCAGAATGAATATCGGCGAAAACTATATACCGGTTTCGGAAAGCTATAAGGATGTCATTATGGCTTATCTCGACAATCACACTATCTGTTAGATAATAACAACGACAGAAAAGATAAAAGCCGTTCTGCCTAATAATAGACAGGACGGCTTTTCATAAATATCAACCTCTCAATTTCGCCATTACCTTATTGTAATAACGCTGAGTACGTTTCACACTGTAATTCATTCCGCCATTCCAGGATCGTATTGCCTTTTCAACATTGTTTTTCGGGTTGAAATAAGACTGGTACAGAAGGAACATCTCCTTGGATTTCTGTACGCTAAACCTATCCTGCATTGTGAAGCGTTTCTTACTCTTTCTCTTCTTAAGAATGTTGTTACATTCTCTTACAAGTATTGGGGTGATCTGCATGGCTCCACAGGAATTTCCACTCACTGCTTTCGCATCTCCCCTACTTTCCACATGTATGATGGCTTCCATCACTGGGTTCCAATCATAACCAGAAGAAGTTGTCGATCTCGCATCACCAGCCGAAACTGGGAGGGGCGCAAGTGTTGCTATGCAACAAGTTAAACATACAATCTTCAATACCTTAATCATAACATATAAATTTATTAAGTATGACTGTCCCACCACGGGACATAAATGTCACCTATTGTTATCGTTTGCAAAGGTACGAATAATAATTGAGATGACCAAGCTTTTTTACTATAATTTAGACTTTTATGGCTTTGTAAATCAAATACTTAACATAAATCAATTTCAAATCCGCTCATAATACAATAAAATTGTGTTCGTTAACAAATTAATACAATGAATAAATGACAAGCATTGCAAGTTAAAAAAAAGTCAAATATGAGAGGTAATATGATCAGCATTTCATATATTATATAATAATATAATAGATTGGAGTAATAAAATAAATATACCAAGAAAAAAGCCTCAAAAGTATTTCTACTCTTGAGGCTTCGCTTTCTAAAGAAGGCGGCTTCCTACTCTCCCGCATTGCATTGCAGTACCATCGGCGTAAG
>CALZYS010000038.1 GCA_945830345.1 uncultured Prevotella sp. | reverse complement strand
ACCTTTGCACTTGATGAAAAGCAAAATCACACATAAAGGTGTCGTTGAGTGTATCGAGAATGACTTGGTCAGAGTGCGCATCCTGCAGTCGTCTGCATGTGCCGCATGCAAGGTGGCTGGCCATTGTGCCGCATCAGAGAGCAAGGTCAAGATAATCGATGTCAGCACCCCCGACGCGTCATCCTACAAGGCTGGTGACAATGTCGTTGTGTCGGTGTCAGAAGGTTCGGCTCACATGGCTCTGTTGGTAGGCTTCGGATTGCCTTTTGTGGTGATGATGTTTGCGCTATTCCTTGCGATGTGGATAACCTCGGATGAGATAGTGTCGGCATTAGTGGGGCTTGGAGCTCTTATACCTTATTATATATTGGTATGGCTTCTGCGCCACCGCATAGGAAACAGTGTGACATTCAGTGTAGAAAAACTAATATAATAAGAAACAAACCAAAAATAAAGTAAGTAACTATGAATTTTATGTTAATCGCAGTGATTGTACTTGGAGCCATCGCACTTGTGGCAGCTGCCGTATTGTACGTATGTTCCAAAAAGTTTGCTGTGAAGGAAGACCCGAGGATTGCCCAGGTGTCTGCCGTCTTGCCCCAGGCCAACTGTGGCGGATGCGGATTCCCAGGATGTTCGGGTATGGCAGACGCTCTTGTGAAGGCAGCTGATGGAGGTAGCCTCGAAGGACTCAACTGTCCTGTAGGTGGTGCAGCCGTAATGGAGCAAGTGGCCGACCTTTTAGGAATGGCTGTTGCAAACACCGAGCCGATGGTGGCTGTGGTGAGATGTAATGGTACGTGTGAAAACCGCCCTAAGACGGCAGAGTATTGCGGATTGCGCACTTGTGCGGCAATGAACGCTTGTGCAGCTGGTGAGACCGACTGCGGATTCGGATGTCTCGGATGTGGCGACTGTGCCGATGCCTGTCAGTTTGGGGCTATTGCCGTCAACCCTGAGACTGGTTTGCCCGAGGTTAACGAGGATCTCTGTACTGCTTGTGGAGCATGTGCCAAGGCATGTCCTCGTCACATCATCGAGATTCGCAAGAAAGGTCCGAAGGGCCGACGTGTGTATGTCAGCTGTGTCAATCGCGACAAGGGACCTGCTGCCAAGAAAGCCTGTGCCGCCGCATGTATCGGTTGTGGCAAGTGTGAGAAGGAGTGTCCGTTTGGAGCTATCACCGTCGAGGGCAACCTGTCGTACATCGACCCGCTGAAGTGTCGTTCGTGCCGCAAGTGTGAGAAGGTATGTCCCACGGGTGCCATTGTGGCAGTTAATTTCCCTGCGCCAAAGAACAATCCAGTAACAGAATGACTATGAAAATAAGAACATTTAGAATAGGAGGAATACATCCTGAGGAGAATAAGCTCACTCACGAGGTGCCCACACAGGTGGCTCCGCTGCCCAAACAGGCTGTATTCCCGTTGTCGCAGCACATTGGTGCTCCGGCAAAGCCCGTAGTGGCTAAGGGCGATGTCGTAAAGGTGGGCACATTGCTTGCCGAGGCAGGCGGTTTTGTTTCTGCCCCTATCTATTCGTCGGTATCAGGCAAGGTGGCAAAGATTGACTCTGCCGTAGATGCCTCTGGATATCGCCGACCCGCCATCATCGTAAGTGTAGAAGGTGATGAATGGGAGGAGAGCATCGACCGCAGTGATGACTTGGTGAGGGTGGAAGATCGTCCCGACCTTACTCCCGAGAGTATTGTGGAAAGTATCAAGAAGGCCGGTGTCACCGGTATGGGTGGTGCCGGATTCCCTACGTTCATCAAACTGTGTCCTCCTCCAGGAGCCACTGCCGAGTGTGTCATCATCAATGCTGTGGAGTGTGAGCCATATATCACCTCCGACTATCGACTGATGATGGAGCATGCCGATGAGATTATCGTCGGTCTGCAGCTCCTGATGAAGGCAGCCAAGGTCGATAAGGGATATATCGGTATTGAGACCAATAAACCCGCCGCCATCGAACTGCTTACGCAGAAGGCTGCCGCAGATGCACGTATCGAGGTTGTGCCACTCAAGCAACGCTATCCTCAGGGAGGCGAGAAGCAACTTGTGGATGCTGTCATACGTCGTCAGGTGCCTGCTCCTCCTGCAATCCCAGTGAATGTGGGTGCCATCGTGCAGAACGTGGGAACAGCATTTGCCGTTTATCAGGCTGTGATGAAGAATAAGCCCTTGTTTGAACGCTACACCACCGTAACAGGTAAGAAGCTCTCTAAACCAGGTAACTATCTTGTACGTATGGGAACACCCATGCGCGACCTTATAGAGATATGCGGAGGAATGCCCGACGATGACAACAAACTGTTGGCTGGCGGTCCGATGATGGGACGCGCATTGACTTCGGACGAGGTGCCAGTGTGCAAGGGCACTAACAGTATCACTATCCTCAGCGGCAGCGATGCCCGTCGCAAACCAGCTGATCCATGCATACGTTGTGGCAAGTGTGTCAACGTGTGTCCAATGGGACTCGAACCTTATCTCCTTGCCACCCTGTCGGCAAAGAAGATGTGGGAGAGGGCAGAGGCTGAAGATGTGGTGTCGTGCATCGAGTGTGGTTCATGCCAGTTCACATGTCCCTCACATCGTCCTATCCTCGACAATATCCGCAATGGTAAATCAACGGTAATGGGTATCATTCGTGCCCGCAACGCTAAAAAATAGAATATCGAGATGAAAAAGTTAATAGTATCCCTGTCGCCTCATGCCCATGGCACCGACTCGGTGGAGCGCAATATGTATGGCGTGATCATCGCCCTGCTTCCTGCCTTGCTCGTGTCGTTCGCCTATTTCGGAATCGGTTCGGCGATAGTTTGCGCCACAAGCGTATTGGCCTGCGTAGTGTTTGAGTGGGCTATCAACAAGTATATTCTTCGCAACGAGCGCACCACAGTGTGCGACGGCTCTGCCGCCCTCACCGGTTTGCTGCTCGGTTTCAACCTTCCGTCCAATCTCCCCATCTGGATTATCCTCATCGGTGCACTTGTGGCAATCGGTGTTGGTAAGATGAGTTTTGGCGGACTCGGTTGCAATATCTTCAATCCCGCCCTTGTGGGACGTTGCGTACTTCTCGTTAGCTTCCCGGCACAGATGACCTCATGGCCTCAAGCCGGACAGCTCACGTCATATCTTGATGCCGAGACAGGAGCAACTCCCCTGTCGGTGATGAAGTGGGCTATCAAGAGCGGAGATCCTTCGGTGCTTCAGCAGTTGCCCGATTCATGGCATTTGCTCATCGGACATACAGCCGATGGTGCCGGTTCGCTTGGTGAGGTTTGTGCTCTTGCGCTTCTCATTGGTCTGGCATTCATGCTTTGGCGCAAGATTATCACTTGGCACACTCCTGTGAGCATTCTCCTGACAGTGTTTGTGCTTAGCGGATTGCTCCATCTTGCCAATCCTGCCTACGCCGACCCGTTTGCAGTGCTCTTCAGCGGCGGATTGATGCTTGGTGCCATCTTTATGGCTACCGACTATGTCACTTCGCCGATGTGCAGTCGCGGACAGTTGATTTATGGTGTGGGCATAGGTGTACTCACAGTGGTTATCCGCAACTGGGGAGCATATCCCGAGGGTATGTCGTTTGCCATTCTCATCATGAATGCATTCACACCTCTTATTAATACATACGTCAAACCAATCAGATTCGGGGAGGTAACAAAGAAATGAAAAAGCTTGAATCTACACTTTTGAATATGGTGGTGGTACTCGTCGCAGTGGCGGTAATCACCAGCGGACTCCTCGCATGGGTTAACCATGTCACCGAAGAACCCATCCGCATGCAGGATGAGTTGGCACTCGCCAATGGTATCAAGGAGGTGATGGGTACCGACCAGTTGACTGTCACCTCCGACGAGGAGGTGAACAAGGAGTTCGAAGGCAAGCAACTCTCGTTTGTAGTCCACAAGACAGCCGACAAGCAGGGCAAGTTCCTTGGTGCTGCCGTGGAATCGACGACGATGGGATTCGGTGGCGAACTGAAGGTGCTTGTGGGATTCGATGCCGAGGGCAAGGTTCTGGGCTACACTATCCTTCAGGCAGCAGAGACTCCCGGACTTGGTGCCAAGGCCGACAAGTGGTTCCAAGCCGACGGCAAGGGCAGTATCATCGGTAAGACTGCCGCCCAACCTCTCACAGTGAACAAGGACGGTGGCGACATCGATGCCATCACGGCTTCCACAATCACCTCGCGTGCATTCCTCAAGGCAGTCAATCAGGCTTACGCCGTGTATGCCGGACAAGACAACAGCGGCAGCGATGCCAATAGCGGAGCCTCGGCAAAAACGGGCAAGCATCACACCAATCCCGAAGACACAGCAAAGTAATCATTTATGTCATATTTATAAATAATGTAAGATATGAATTATTTCAAGATAATCAGCAATGGCATAATCAAGGAGAACCCTACGTTCGTTCTTCTCTTGGGAATGTGTCCCACGCTTGCCACTACCACCTCTTCCATCAACGGAATGTCGATGGGACTGGCTACAATGTTCGTGCTCGTGTGCTCAAATATCGTGGTGTCGCTAATCAAGAGCCTCACTCCCGACAAGGTGCGCATACCGGTGTTCGTAGTGGTAATCGCCTCGTTTGTGACAATCCTGCAGATGTGCCTCAAGGCCTATCTGCCCGAGATCAACAAGTCGCTCGGACTATTCATACCGCTCATCGTGGTAAACTGTATCATCCTCGGACGCGCTGAGGCTTTCGCCTGCAAGAACGGTCCTGTGGCAAGTCTCTGCGACGGAATTGGTATTGGTCTTGGTTTCACCCTCGGCCTCACTCTTCTCGGCACAGTGCGCGAGTTCTTCGGAGCAGGCAGTATCTTCGGATTCACCCTCCTGCCCGAAACCTACAATGTGCTGCTCTTCATCCTGCCTCCGGGAGCATTCATCTCCCTCGGCTATCTCATCGCAATCGTCAACAAACTAAAGAAGGCATAAAGCATTATGGAATACATACTGATATTTATCTCCGCGATATTCGTAAATAATATCGTTCTTTCCCAGTTCTTGGGAATATGTCCTTTCCTCGGAGTGTCGAAGAAAGTGGATACAGCCCTCGGAATGAGTGCAGCCGTGGCATTCGTGCTCACGCTTGCCACCATCGTAACTTGGCTTGTGCAGAAACTTGTGCTTGATGCCTTCGGATTACAGTATCTGCAGACCATCGCCTTCATCCTCGTCATCGCATCGTTGGTGCAGATGGTGGAGATAGTGATGAAGAAGGTGTCGCCCGCCCTCTATCAGGCTCTCGGCATTTTCCTTCCGCTCATCACGACCAACTGTGCTGTGCTCGGTGTGGCAATACTTGTCATTCAGAAGGATTTCTCGCTCGTCGAAAGTATTATATACGCCTTCTCCACAGCTATCGGTTTTGGACTTGCCCTTACGGTATTTGCCGGCATACGCGAGCAACTCGAACTGGTGAATGTGCCCAAGGGAATGCGCGGAGTGGCTATAACGATGGTTACAGCCGGTCTGCTCAGTCTTGCCTTTATGGGCTTCTCAGGTGTCGATGGAGGTCTGAAATCCCTCTTCGGATTGGAATAATTGATTAACGAATGATAAAAAAGGTGGCGAATTACTAATTTTCGCCACCTTTTTGCATATATATTTTTTTAATAGGAATTTTATTATTACCTTTGCACACGTCAAAAGACACATAATAATAAAAACTTATGAAACAGACAATACTCGTAACAGGTGGTACAGGATTTATCGGTTCACACACCACCGTAGAACTTATCAACGCCGGATATAAGGTTGTCATCGTTGACAATCTTAGCAACTCCAATGCAAATGTAGTTGACGGCATTGAAGAGATTACAGGCGTTCGTCCTGCCTTCGAGCAGGTGGATTGCTGCGATTATGCGGCAATGGACAAGATATTTGCCAAGTATTCGGACATTGAGGGTATCATCCACTTTGCCGCAAGTAAGGCTGTGGGCGAGAGCGTTGAGAAGCCGCTTCTCTACTATCGCAACAACTTCACCAGCCTCATCAATCTTCTCGAATTGATGCCGAAGCATAATGTGAAGGGTATCATCTTCTCGTCAAGCTGCACCGTATATGGTCAGCCTGATCCCGAGAATCTGCCTGTTACCGAGGATGCTCCCATCAAGCCTGCTGAGAGTCCTTACGGCAATACAAAGCAGGTGAACGAGGAAATCATTCGTGACGACATCAACAGTGGTGCGCCCATCAAGGCCATCCTGCTCAGATATTTCAATCCCATTGGTTCACATCCCACAGCCATCATCGGTGAGCTGCCCAACGGAGTGCCAATGAATCTCATCCCCTATGTCACACAGACAGCCATGGGCATTCGCGAACAGCTCAAGGTGTTCGGCAACGACTACGACACTCCCGACGGAACATGTATCCGCGATTATATCTATGTCGTTGACCTTGCCAAGGCTCATGTAAAGGCAATGGAGCGAGTGCTCGACACCGACAGCGACAAGCTTGAGGTGTTCAACGTAGGCACTGGTCGTGGTGTCAGCACCAAGGAGATTGTCGATGCCTTCGAGAAGGCTACAGGCGTAAAGGTGAACTGGACATACGCTCCCCGTCGTGCTGGTGACATCGAAAAGGTGTGGGCCAATCCCAAGAAAGCCAACGAGGTGTTGGGATGGAAGGCCGAGACAAGTCTCGAGGACACGCTGAAGTCTGCCTGGAACTGGCAGGTGAAGCTCCGCGAGAGGGGTATTCAATAAGGTTATTGGTAATTAGTCGTGGTGACAAGCCCGACTATATTTTGTGTTTGTGTTGTTATTATCCCCCCGATGTGAATCGCGGGGATAATTTTTGTTACTATGTTTAGTATGTCAGACAAGATAATCCCAAAGATAAGAAAGAGCATGTGCGACGGTATGTCGCTTGTTGACCGACTGCCCGTTTGGAATGTTGTGGAAGAGGTGAACGGCCTTCTTGCCGACCATCCCTCCATAGTGCTTACTGCCCCTCCAGGAGCTGGTAAATCGACTCTATTGCCTCTCACAGTGCTTGATGCAGTGGAGGAAGGACGGGTGGTCGTTGTAGAGCCTCGACGCATTGCAGCCATCCAGATAGCCGAGAGGATGTCGGCAATGATAGGCGAGACGGTTGGCAATACCGTGGGTTATCGTGTACGTTTTGACACTAAGGTATCGGCTTCTACGCGCGTTGAGGTAATCACCGAGGGTATTCTGCTCAGGATGCTTGTGGATGACCCTACACTTGATGGCGTGTCTGTTGTGATGTTCGATGAGTTTCATGAGCGAAGTCTTGCTTCTGACACGGCTCTCGCTCTTGTGCGCGAGGTTCAGGGCATTATACGTCCCGACCTGCATATGGTGATTATGTCGGCTACGATTGACACTGATTATATTTGCTCATCGCTCAATGCCCCTCTTGTAGAGAGTCAAGGCAGGATGTATGATGTGGAGATTCAGCATGGCGAGGAAGCCACAGTGTATGATTGTGCCAGTCAGATGGCATCTGCCATTATGAAAGCCCATCGCGAGCAACAGGGAGACATACTTGCCTTCCTCCCCGGTCAGGCGGAGATAATGAGATGTCGTGAAATCCTTGGCGACTCGCTCGGTTTCACCTCCGTACTTCCTCTTTATGGCATGCTAACTCCACAACAGCAACGTAGGGCTATCATGCCGTCGAATGAGGGTGAGCGAAAACTTGTACTTGCCACTTCCATTGCCGAGACTTCACTCACCATCGAGGGCGTTAGGGTGGTGGTTGATTCGGGATTCTGTCGTCGTATGGTGTTCGACCCTCGTAGCGGATTGAGCCATCTCGACACAGTGCGCATATCTATGGATATGGCACGTCAACGTACGGGACGTGCTGGACGAGTGGGCGAGGGAATATGCTATCGTCTGTGGTCACTTGCCACAGAGCATCGTATGGATGACTGTCGCAAACCCGAGATTGTTGAGGCAGACCTGTCTTCCGTGCTCCTCGATATTTCCGCATGGGGCTCAGACGATATTATGGAGTTGCCTTGGCTAACTCCACCACCACAATCGAATGTCTCACAGGCCCGCCAACTGCTCTTAATGCTCGGCGCGATAGATGATAATGGCAGGATAACCGCACATGGCAAGAGGCTTGCCTCACTGCCTTGTCATCCTCGTATTGCGCAGATGTTGCTTACTGCAGTGACTGACTCTCTCAAGGCTCTTGCTGCCGACATTGCTGCCATCCTCGAGGAAAAGGACATACTCAACACTGAGACGGATGCCGACATCAACACCCGTATTGCCCTCCTGCGCGATGCCCGTCGCACACGTCATCATGGAAGATGGGGACGTATCATCAATATCGCAGAACAATACCGCCGGCTTGTGCGTGTAGCCGAGGATAACGACATACCATCACCTTGCGACACCGGTAGGCTCATCGCCTCTGCCTATCCCGAGAGGATAGCCGTAAGCGACGACAACGGAAATTATAAACTTACCAACGGCAATATTGTCACCCTCGACAGTGGTGACGACCTCATTGCATGCCCCCTCTTGGCAGTGGCGTCGTTGGGCACGAGGATATTCCTTGCCTCACCATTGTCCAAGGATTCGCTCAAAGGCATAGCCCGATGGACCGACAACGTCTTTTGGGACGGCAAACAGGGGAGGGTAGTGGCACGTCGCGAACTGCGTATCGGAGCTGTAATTCTCGACACCCGACCGCTTGTTGACAATGATGTGCGCGAGCGTATCACAGATGCCATCTGTTTTGCAGCAAGGAAGGACGGATTGAGCATGTTTTCTTTCTCAGATGATGTTCAGGCATTGCAACGTCGCATTGCAGCCGTATCGTCGTGGCATCCCGAATTGTCGCTTCCCGATGTCTCTACCGAGGCTGTTCTTTCTTCTGTCAGCAAGTGGTTGCCTCTGTATATAGGCAAGGCATCCACTGCTGCCGAACTGCGAAAGATAAACATGCATGATGTGGTATGGGGAATGTTGACCTACGAACAGCAGACTACCGTTGATGCTCTGGCACCCACACATATCGCAGTGCCCACAGGCAGTCGCATACGCGTTGATTATCGCCAAGGGGCTGAGGCTCCCGTGTTGAGCGTACGTCTTCAGGAGTGCTTCGGTCTTACCTCCACTCCCTGTATAGATGGAGGCAAGCGTCCGGTGTTGATGGAACTACTCTCTCCCGGTTTCAAACCCGTGCAGCTCACCCAAGACCTTGACAATTTCTGGCAGTCCACCTATTTCGAAGTGCGCAAGGAACTTCGCCGCCGCTATCCCAAGCACCATTGGCCCGACAATCCCCTTGAGGCTCAGGCAGTGCGAGGAGTAAAAAGACACTAATTAAACAAGTCATCGAGTGTCAGCTCATTTTGGATGTAGTGCCAGCCTTCGTTGTGTTCTATGCCATCGGAGGTTATCATTGTCAGATGGAGTGTCTTGTCGGTTGAGGTGAGAGTCCTGAATGCTTCACGACGTTCTACCATACGGCGGACATAATCCTGAGAGATTGAGAATTTGCCGCTTACATATTTCATCTCGCATAGGTTGATAGTCTTGTCGCCACGATTGATGATAAGGTCTATCTGTCCGCCACGATGTTCCTTGCCGTTCTTGTCGGTGAATGCCTGCCAGGAGAACGAACATACGTTGGCGAGTATTCCTGAAATGCCGAGAGAGATTTTTATTTGTTGGATATGGTGGAGACAGACTTGTTCGAAGGCATATCCTTGCCATGCAGATATGTCCATTTGCCTGTGGCTCCAATAATCAGTGTCACCACCGTTGTAAGATTTTACATATCGCAAATAGAATAAGGTGTAGAGGTCTGTCAGCTGGTACATCATGTCGCGCTCATTGCGTCCGAAGGCTGAATAGCGTCGGATGAAGTCGCAGTTGCACAGGTCTGTAAGCACTTCTGAGAAGAATCCCGAGTCTTCGCATTTCACCTCACTAAGAATCTCCTTTCGTGTCATACCCTTTAGTTTTCTTGCAAGACATTCCACAACTTTACGATACAAGCTTGATTCCTTGAACAGGGATTTGAAAAGAAATCTGTATTCAGTGCGCAATGGGGAGTTGTCGCGGAAGAAGAGACGGTCGATATTCTGCGCCACGCTTTCTGATTTTCTCAGCATGTTGAGATAGAACGGGGTACCGCCAAGCGACATATAGGTCTCAACCACTTGCTTACGCCCGAATGAGAATCCGCGTGACAACAGGAATTCCTCGGTTTCGGCGAGATTAAACGGACGAAGATATATCGGCATAGTCACCCTGTTGTGCAGGCCGCCCTTGTTGCCAAGAAGTTTATTGGTCATCCAAGTGGTGGCAGAACCGCATACGATAAGTTTCATGTTGTCGTGCTTTGAAACCCATTCGTTCCAGAACAGTTCAAATGATTTTAAAAATCCAGAGCGTGGAGTGTCCAGCCATGGCAGTTCGTCGATAAATATTATGACTCTCTCCTGTGATAACTTTGTCTCAAGGTATGATTGTAGGGCAAAGAAGGCTTCCATCCAGTCTTTAGGTGTCTTTGTCTTTATGCCCGAATAACTCTCAAGCTGATGGGCAAAGTTGGTTAGTTGTTCCTTGCGAGTGCCCTCATATATACCAGTCATGTAGAAGTCGTATTTGTCACCGAACAGTTTGTCGATAAGGAATGTTTTCCCAATACGCCTTCTTCCATACACCGCAGCAAACTCGGCTTTGTTGCTGGCATATAGTTCTTCGAGAATCTGTATCTCATGCTTTCGTCCGATTATTCTATTCTGCATAATACATTATGTAATTAATGTGATAATTTGGCTGCAAAGTTAGTGTTTTTTTTTATTATACCAAAGAAAAATGTATTAAACTACTACGGTAACCCCTTTTTTTTAGGAGTTACCGTAGTGGTTCAGCGTATTTTGTGCTTATAAGGAGATTTCAAATACGTTAAACCTCCGTACCTCCAATAATCATCTTCCCACTTCCAATCGAAGGATGATCGAAGGATGATAGGGCAAAATGTGACTACTTTTTCAGTATGGGCACAGATTTATTGTAATGCTGTAATTGTAATGCTTTGCCCTGAAGACAATACATGTGCAGTGTTTACAATCAAATTCCCCATATTCTGTTAAATTCGTGTTAAAGTATAAATTTAATTAATCAGAAGACCATTATTTTCCTTATATTTGCAGTGTAAAAAAGTTACTATGTGCAATAAGGAAAACAATTTGAACTCTGTGCTTGATTCATTTCAAGGTGTAACAGAGATTAAAGACGAGAAAGAGAAACTTTCACATCTTTTTTCGCAGTTTGAGGCAATTGCCAAGGATGTTCTCCTTGGGGGCTGCTTCGAAATAAATGGTGTCAGGAGAATTTATCCTCTTGAAATAGAGTTCTATTACCATGAAGAAGGTGAGAATGGGTTGAAAGACCCCGTGATGTATCATACTGCTGACCATGATGGGAAAATGCTTGATTATTATCCCTTAGGTTCATTAAATTGTCATATATCAGGTATGGATGTTACTTTTGAGAATCAAGAAAAGCAATACCGGGCATCCTTCTTGATTAGGAAATACAGAGTATGCGAATATGAAAGTGGTGAATGGGTGGAAAAGAAAGAATTTGAGAAACTTTCTACCTATATCTACGAAGATATGTTTATGAATATCCCATTGTCTGATGGCATAACCGTTAAATGGATATCAGGCGAAACCGTAAATCCAACTAAGGAGATAGTTCGTAAACAGAGAATCAATGTGGCTGAATATAAAAGGGATAATGATGGAAAATTCACAAAAGTCGAAATAACAAAAGAAGAATACGACAAACTGTCGGATGTTGAGCAGCAGGAATACTTTTCATATTCCGGAAAGAAACTGAAGAAATGTAAACGTGAGTGGAACTATTCCGTTGTAAATCAATAATGAAACGGCATGAAAATTTGTTTATCTGAATGGTTGAGCAACGACTACCCGGAGGTGTATGTCTCATTGTGCGGCGCTTTAAATCAGAGTAATATCAACTGTCAAGTCCTTGCCCGTACCAAAGAGGTGTGGGCAAGAGACTATATGCCTTTGCATATTGGTAATGGCAAATACATAACCTTCAATTTCGCACCTGACTATCTTGTTGAGAAAGGGAGCAAATACATTACTAACCAGAAAAATGTCATTCAAGACATCGACCTCAATGTAGTAGCCCATCTTGACATCGTGCTGGATGGTGGTAACTTGGTGAGATGTGGAGACAAAACCATCATGACAGACAAGGTCATATCTGAAAATCCGACTATCCGTCCCCTGAAGTTGATAGAGACAATAGAAAATACGCTAAATACAGAACTGATACTGATTCCTTGGGATATGGAAGAACCATACGGTCATGCTGACGGGATGGTAGCCTATATCGGTGATGGAACACTACTTATGAACAACTATTGTCAGATGGGGAAAGAGGCAACCCCATTCCGTCTAAGACTCCATAAGATACTTGACAGCCATTTTGATGTTATAGAAATGTCGTATAGTGGTAGGCTCAGAAAAGACTCTTGGTGTTATCTCAACTATGTGGAAACACCGAGGACAGTCATCATCCCTGGTTTGTCAAAAGACCTTGATTGTGACAATGACAGATCGGCAGTAAAGGAATTCTCTGTCATTTTCCCCAAGAAAGAAGTAATTCAAGTATATGCAGCTCCATTGGTTAAGCATGGTGGGGCATTCCATTGTGTGACGTGGGAATTATATAAAACAAAATAGATATGCAAAATTTCGCAGCAATAGATTTTGAGACTGCCAACAACGAGCGCTCGTCGGTCTGCTCAGTTGGTGTAGTGATAGTGAGGGGTGGGGAGATAGTTGATAAGTTTTATTCCCTCATCAAGCCTGAGCCGGAGTATTATAATTACTGGTGCAGTCAGGTGCATGGCTTATGCGCTGAGGACACGGAGAATGCGCCCATATTCCCTGAAGTGTGGAAACAGATAGAGCCTCTTATCGAGGGATTGCCTTTAGTGGCTCATAACAAGGCCTTCGACGAGAGTTGTCTGAAAGCCGTCTTCCGTGTCTATCAGATGGACTATCCCGACTATGAGTTCCATTGCACATGCATAGCATCCCGCAAGCGTTGGCCAGAAGGACATCACAACCTCGACATCATTGCCGCCCGCTGCGGATATGATTTGAAAAAGCATCATCATGCCTTGGCGGATGCGGAGGCATGTGCAGTTATAGCGTTGGAGATATTGTAATAGTCAACGAATTTATACATAAACAAAACAATTTAAGAGATGATTTGTCTGCATACCGCTTCCGCAGAAAAGTACCCAAGAAATGCTGCTTTGGGCAATGCTGGATATATAACTATCCACGTAGTTCCAATATGAACTCATCGTAGATGTATGTATCACTCATGGTCTGGAGGCCATAACTTGGGTCAACGAGCATCTGATACACTCTGCTTCTATAAAACAAGTCTAATGCCCGTTCACTACTTATGTGCAGGTTCTCGGAAATCATAATAATGATTCGTGCTATCTTGCGCCAAAGAACATTGTTTCTCATTTTGAAATATCCTCCTTTCTTACAGCTTCTGATGTTTTGAACTTGATATATTTGTCAATGAAAACTTGGCTACGGAAGCATATTTGGTTGTTTGGCTTCTTGTATCTCAGTTGGTCAAGTGCTTGTTCTGCCGTAATACGCCCATTTTCATAATCTTCAACTGTATCAATCACCTGATCATTAGCTACACCACCTTCAACTATGTCATAGCTTGTTTCGTCTTTTCCTTGACGGCAAGATACAACAAATTCCAACCATTCCATATCATAAACAGGAAAATTCTTATATACAAAGTCTTTGCATATCAGACATTCCTCATTTAGTTCGTAGATACTTATTATTCCTTGAGGATTCTTGTCTTTACGGCTTGCAACAAGAAAAGCCCATTTTTGTGCCTGACTTTTAATACGTGTGGTGTAGAACCCTTTACCGAAATCCAGATTTCGACGTCCTGCATATGCAATAGGTTCTTTTACTGCAATATTCGAACCATGATATATTTCTATTGCCATCTCATTATTAATCGTTGTTACGTTCCCAATTTATCAAAGTCTCAGCAATGTCATCTGCCACATAATCGAGACTTTGAGTATGTAGCAATTCATACTGACCAATGAGCCGTTGACGGATAAGGTCTTGTTCTTGCAGCCTTCGCTCCATCTCCTGTCCACTGATATTCAGCTTTTTAGCTCCGCTTTCAATTGCCATTACTGCAAAATGAATTTTGCGGTATGATTCATTATCTGTTGTATTCATTCTGTTTTTTCTTGCAAAGATAAAGAATATAATTGGATTATCCAAATAATTTATTGAAAATATGAAAAAATAATTATATCTATTATCTTGGAATGTTATTTGTTAGTAGGCAGAAGCTCGTTTGCTAACTCTCATAAGATATTTTGCTAGCTAGCAAAAGATCATTTGATAGCTGGCAACATATAACAAGGACGGTGATATTGATACAACAAGAACGTGCTTTCAGTTATCACAAGAACGATCATCCAGATAGCACATGAACGGTCATTCAGATATGGCAAGAACGGTCATTCAGATATGGCAAGAATAGTCTCCATATAAATAATGAACGTACGAGTGTTATGGCTTTGCCTCACTAAATGGTGAAGCGAATATAAGTACGGTCGTCGAATGAGGTGAAACCCTCGCTGAATGCCTTGGTGGCTACAAATGGTGCGGAGGGATTGGCTCCGATGTTGAGGGGGTCTTTGGCACGCTGTTCTGCCAATGCCGCCTCCGACTGGGCAAGGGTGGGGCGGAGGAGGGGATAGCCGTCGGAGGCAAGGACTATCGTCCACGACTCAAAGTCGAAGGTGAACACCTTTACCTTCTGTCGAGGTATCTTGAATCCGTCAACCACGGCATAGTCGATGTTCTGACGCTTCATTGATTCGAGCATCATGGGGATGACGCTCTTGCGAGCAACATCGTCGTGGAGGAGACTTTCGACGGTGGCCTCGCCGCTTGACAATAGTTGGCGCGCCTTGTCGGCCCTGGCTTTGGCTACGATAGACTCATAGGGCTTGGGATTGTCGAAGAATTCATATTCGGAATCGGCGCAGCCAGTCTTGCCTACAAGACACTGGCAGTCGCCGATTATCCATAGTTGGCGCTGAAGACGGCTATATATGATGCACGATGCGGTGATGCGCTCCTCGGGGTGCTGGGCATAGAAGTCGATGCGCTTGGAGGAGTATTTCCTGCGCACGGCTTGGGTGACACCCTTGAGGAAGGCGTCAATGGTGATGTCGGCGGGAGCCTTGCGTATGAAGCGTGAGATGACCTTCATACACAGGCGACCGTTGGAATACCAACGCGACACCCTCTCCGACGCCTTGCTCGTGCTGCCATCTATGACGGCAATGAAATTGTCGGTGATGACAATTCCGTCCTCAGGCTTTTTCTTGGGGTTCTTGCTTATTATCTGCTTTTCGATTATCTTCATTCCTCGTTGCTCTCCTTGCGGTCGTCGATGTTGTCGCCGTCGGTGGGCTTCATGTCCTTCTCGAAGTCGGTGATGCCGTTCTTCACGAGGATGTCATACCACTGGATGAGTTTCTTGATGTCGCTGTTGTGCACACGGTCGCGGTCGAACTCGGGCAACACCTTGGCAAAGTATTCGCGGAGCTCGTCGCCACTGGCCTTGCGGAAGTTGATGCTGGCAGTCTTGCCCTCTTCGAGGTTCTTCATATTGGTGAGCACCTGCCACAGGGGTACATCGTCGGTGTCGGTGTACATGGCGATGTCGGCAAGAGAGGTGACGCGGTCGGATGCGAATGCGGGTATTCTCTTGTGTGTGTCGTCGAGGGCTTCGACAATGAGACTGTTGGTGGCTCTTGACACCAATTTGTAGAGTCCGGGCTTGCCGGAGATTGCTAATACTGTCTGTAACATGTTTTCTTTTTTATTCTTTTATTAGTGTTAATATTCGGTCTATTTGGGATGGGAGATCGTGTGTGCCGTCGTTGATGATGATGTGGTCGGCACGTCTCGACACCTCTTGCTGGTCCATCTGCTTGGCTATCCACTCCAATGCTTTTGCGCGACTGATGCCGTCGCGCTTCATGATGCGTGATATGCGTGTCTCCTGTGGCGCGACGACTGCTATGACGATATCGGCATAGCGGTCGAATCCGCAGTCGTAGAGTATGGCAGTCTCCATCCATGTGTAGTCGCTCTGGAAGAAATCATCTGCCACGGCAGGATGAACGATGGCATTTACTGCCTTGACATTGTCGTCGCTCTGCATCATGAATGATGCCACGGCTGCCTTGTTGAGATGTCCGTCGATGTAGGTGTCGTGCCCTATCAGCCGTGTGAGTCGCTCCTGCAGTTGGGCTGAACTACGCATGAGTCGCTTGGCTCCGCTGTCGCAGTCGTATATGCGGATGCCCCTCTGCTCAAGCAGGCGGCAGACGTAGCTCTTGCCGCTGCCTATTCCTCCGGTGATTGCCACTACGGGATGCTTGTCATTCTTCATTCTTCACTCTTCATTTTCTATCAGATAATCCACTTGTCTGAGTTTAAGTGCCGCCCTCGACACTCCGTTGGGATAGCGGCGGAGATAGACGTTGCATTTCTCGGTGGGATGGGCCTTAATCTCGTCGTAGTCAACAACGACATAGAAGTCCTTGGGCGACAAACGCTTAAACTGTCTTACTCCGGTCACGAAACTCACGCCCACCTTCGAGGGGAATGTGCGCAACACCTTGCCCTCGGGCATGTTGATGCCGATGATGGGGATGTTGTCGATGCTTTCCTCGGTGAGGACGTCGGTGATGAACTGTATCTTCAGAGTGGATGGCACCACCTTCACTCCCTTCATCGCCTTGGTGCGGCAGGCTATCTTGAGCGTGTCGCGGAAGTTGGAGTAGTTGAGTTGCTCGGTGTGAACCACCTTGATACTGTCGAGCTTGTCGCGGGTGGAGTAGATCATGACGCTGTCGGGGGAATAATGCACCTCGGATATGAAATAGAGGTCTTCGGGCACTACTCGTCCGCTCCATTCCACAGGCACTTTCTTACATTCGCCATAGTTGTAGAAGAACTCCAGACGGTCGGTTTTCACTCCTGCCACCTTGGTGGATGCCGACAGTTGCTGATAGAGCATGCGCTGTATGTCGGCCGACGGCACTACAAATGAGTTGGCCGACTTGGCGTAGGTCTTGAAGTTGACCACGAGCGGACGTATGCCCTCGCCGTATTGATAGCCGACGAGCACGAGTCCCTTGTCGCGGAGTGTCACCCTCACGGTGTCGGTCTCTTGGGATGTGAGAACGACATTGTTGGGGATATTGGCCACCCTGACGGGAATACGGAACTCCATCTCGTAGTTCTCGTTGAGCGTCATCAGCAGCCAGAACACTCCCGATAGGCACAGAAAAAACAAGAAAATCAGAAATTCCTTGTTCACCAAAGTAAACAAGAAATTCCTGATTGTCTTTACTGAGCCTCTTGGTTTGTACATATAGCCACGTTATTTAGCTGCCACCTGAGTGCTCTGGGTGTCCTTAAAGACGTATGCCTTGTCAACGCGAATAACCACACCTTTGGCTATCTCGATTTCCACGATGCCCGAGGCGAGGTCAATCTTCTTGACGGTGCCGTAGATGCCACCGCCAGTGACTACCTGCTGGCCTTCGGTGAGGGCGTTCTGGAACTTCTGGATTTCCTTCTGTTTCTTCTGCTGGGGTCTGATCATGAAGAACCACATGATGGCAAAGAGGGCCACCATCATAATGAGCATGCTCATGCCGCCGCCACCGGCAGCTCCGCCCTGGGCGGCAATAAATACTGTTGTCATGTCTTTCTTTATATAATAATATTAATAATGTGTTATTTTTCGGGATTGTTGCGCTCGGGCATGGCCTTGAGCATGCGTCCTGACTTGACGAGCATGCGGGCTATGGGGTCGAGGATGCCGTTGATGTAGCCACCACTGCGTGGAGTGCTGTAGAGCTTGGCTATTTCCACGTATTCATTGATGGTCACATTAATGGGAATGCCGGGGAAGGTCATCATCTCGGCTATGGCTATCTGCATGATGATGACATCCATAAAGGCGAGACGGTTGAAATCCCAGTTGCGCGACATCTCGCCCATGTAGTGCTGGTACTCGTCGGCATTGAGGATGGCTGCACGGAACAGCTTGCGGGCGAAGTCGATGTCTTCCTCTGAGGCATACTCGGGCAGAATCTCCTGCTTGTGACCTGCTTTCTCGTCGAATCTCTTAATGGTCTTCACCACGAAGGTGTCCACGATTTCCTTGTCGTCGTTCCAGTAGAGGCTTTCTTCCTCAAGGATGGAGTCGATGCCCTCGTTGTTCTCGATGAGGGTGCGGTAGAGCTTGCGCCATAGCTCACGGTCGGCATCGTAGGAGTCGTCGCTGCTATCCATATACTCCTTGTAGATCTGGGAGTCGATGATTTGCAGATAGAGCTTGTTGACAAATTCAGGGTGGTCGTTCCATGAGATTTTCTTCGCCTCGAGGATGTCGTTGAGCGACGTGTTTTGTTCCACCTGAATCGCAAAGCGGTTGTAGGCAAACTTCTGCGAGGGCATTTTGGTGCCTTCGCGCTGAGCCTTGCTTTGCGCCACTTCAAGATACTTGCGCGACTCTTTGGCCACTGCCGGAATCAGAGCGAGCATGTAGGCATACAGGTCGTAGGCCTTGGACAAGCTGAACAGAAGTTCCTTCTCTGCTGAGTCGATGTTCTTGTTCCCATTCTGATAGTACGCATATGTCAATTGTACTACCTTGTTTCTTATTATTTCTCGGTTTATCATACGCTTATCTAAACTTTACGGGTGCAAAATTACTCATATTTCCCCTAAAATGCAAATAATATGCGAAAATATTGAGTTTTTTTTTGATAATACTTGTTTATTTGCAAAAAAAAGCGTACCTTTGCACCGCTTTTTCGAAACACATCGATTAAAAGTTCGTGTGATGGTGAATTAAGCAATGAGATTTTTAACACTTAATTTAGAGTAACACATTAAAAAAGTTATGAAGGAAATTGAAGTAAAAGGTAGCGTGCGCAACGACCTTGGCAAGAAAGCCTCAAAGATGCTGCGCAAAGAGGGTCTTATCCCATGTAACATGTACGGCGAGAAGAAGGACGAGAACGGCGTGCCCGTAGCCACTTCTTTCGTTTGCTCAATGGCTGAGCTCCGCAAGGTGGTTTACACTCCCCACATCTATGTAGTAAAGCTCGTTATCGACGGTGAGGTTCACACTGCCGTGATGAAGGAACTGCAGTTCCATCCGGTGACCGACGCTCTGCTCCACATCGACTTCTACGAGGTGAACGATCAGAAGCCTATCACTATCGGTATCCCAGTTAAGCTCAACGGACTGGCTCAGGGTGTGCGCGATGGTGGTCGCATCAACCTCTCAATCCGCAAGATCAACGTTA
>CALZYS010000037.1 GCA_945830345.1 uncultured Prevotella sp. | reverse complement strand
GACACAATCGACCACGTCAGGCTGGCGAAAACGCTTCTTGTACCATTTTTCAAATACATGATAAGGGATACCATTTGCCTCGAAGTATTGGGAGACTGAAACGCCCTTGCTTACTCCCTCACTCTGATAACGACCCCAAAGGGTCTCGATGTCTTTACTACTTATTGCCATAATCGTTGTTTTTAAAATTACGGCGCAAAGGTAGTGATTATATTTCAGACCGCCAAAATAGGGGTTGGATGCTTACCTGATAACACCCCCATTTTCAGAGAAGATATACTTACTTTGCCTGAGAAGTAGTACTTACTTTGCCGATGAAGTATATCTTCTCTGAAAAATAAGTAGTCCTGGACTGTTTTTCCATCATTCTTTGAAGAGGGATTTTGCGGCTTCGGACATTTCGTTTTCAAGACGGCGATGACGGGCAAAGTCGGGCTGGTGGTTGCCTGCCTGATGACGAGAATAAATCTGACGGAGGTCGTCGGCATAGCGTTCGAGTGCCATGACGGAGGAACGGAAGATGGACTCCAAACCCTTGTGGAGGTCGAGGTACTCCGTGGTGATGGTCTTCTCTATCTCCGCATGATACTGGCGGAGCAATGCCTTGAAGGCTTTGTGGCGCATCAGGACACGGTAGCCGTCATAGTGGCTGTGGTCATGCTGGGCAGGGATGAACTGGTTCTGGAGCACCTTGTTGAAGTCCATGGCGTTGAGCACGGTGAAAATCCACAGGTGGAAGGAGAGCAGGTCGGCATCGGTGGCACCCTCGGCCTGAAGGATGGGGATAAGGTTGAGCCACGCCTGACGGTCGCAGGTGATCTCCTCCACCAAGGTGGGGTCTGACTCTAGGACATGAGCTATGTAGGCAGAGTTGAGATAGTCGTGAGAGAGGTTCTCACGGATATTCGCCTCCACCTCGCAGCGTGCCTCTTCGGACAACTCGTCGGGTATCAAGGCATGGATATGCTTTTGGGTCTTGGGATGAGAGAAAAGCTCCTCGTTGCTGATGGAGGCGTGCATGTCGTCCAGCTCTGCGGCAATGTCGCGGAGGAGCTCATGGGTGGTGTCAATTGCTGCCTTGTAGGTCTTCGGGTCCTGGCGCAGTATGATGTGGAAGGACTCGTGGAAGAGGATGAAATAAAGTTGCAGCAGCACCTGTGCATCCGCCTCCTCCTGTTCTTCGGCTGTGAGGGACGTGGTGATGAGACAGGCAAGCTGCTGACGGAAGGCGGCAAGGTGACGACTCGCCCCGTCGTAGTCGTCCACCTCCAAAAAGGCATGGAAGAGGACGTAATGGACAATGGCGTCGCCTGTGTTGACGCTGCGCTGCATAGACAGGTTGTAGAGCGCAAGGACGGTCTGCACCTTGGGATTGAAACGCAGGGCACATGTGGTGGCGTGCTCTGCCTCGTCGGAATGGACGGAGGGGAAGAAGTCGGAACCATCGACTTCCTCGGGCTGTACACTGATGTGGTGGTAATGGAGCATGGAATTGGACACCACCTGTAACGGGGTATTAAAATCTACTTTCATTGTCGGCTATTTGTTCTGCACTGAGCAGAGTGAGATGATTGCGTTCGAAATGGTTTGTCTTAGAGTGATAGCGCACATCGGCGGGGGCATCGTCGCCCAACTCCTGACGGAGGAGGCGCAGAGCCTCGGCAATGTCGGAGGGCGCACCGCTGAGCTGATAGGTGGTGAGGCTGATGTCGCCTTCGCCGTCGAAATGGCCCTGGAGGAACTTGCGGAAGGCTATGGGAAGCCGCTGCGTGAGCTTGGTAAATAGACGGATTAAGGCCTCGCCGTTGAGATTGACGTTCAAGCTGAAGTGTATCTCAATGGTGGTGGCGTAGTTGTTTTCCACTTTTCCGACTTGGTTATAGAAATGGTCGGCATGTTCGACGTGAGTCTCCTCGAAGCGGTTGCCTGTGCCAGGGTTGCCTTGTATCTTATGCTCCACGATGTGAATCTGGAATTAGAAATTAGGAATTAGAAATGAGAGATTCGATCTTACGTTTCAAATCTTTGTCTTCCGGTGCTTTACCCAACTGCGCACGGACGGGATGGTCTTTGTTGTCTTCCAACGCCTCGGTCAGTTTGGTGGCGTTGGTCTCGGTGATGATGCCGAAACGACACATTATATATATAATGTTGGCGACGAGGTTCCGGTTGAAGGTGGTGTCCTTCTGTTTGCCCGGCTCGAAGATGACGGCGGCGACCTCTACTATATCGAGTATGGAAGCCCAAATGGACTCGTAACGATTCTTCCAATCCTTGGCTACATACTGCTTGAGGTTGCCCACATACTGCATGATTTCGTCCCGACGCACAAGGATGTCTGCCTTGGAGGTCTCCTTGTCTGGCGTGGGTTTGGTCTTTCGGCTGTCACCGTAATGGTTATTGATGACCGTGGTGGCATTGGGGACATAGTTCTCCACAAAGCCGATATGCACTTCGTTGAATGTGTTTCCCGTGCCGGGATTGCCTTCTATCTTGATATTCATTTTGCTTTCGATTTATTATTGTAAGTGATTGAATTTCATAGTGAAAGAAAGAAGAAATAATTTCCTTTGTTTCTTCCTTGCTTTCGCCTCAACAAGGTAGTACCTTTGCATTCAGAAAAGCGAAGACAGGCTGCACTCGGCAATAGTAAGCAAGCTTCCATTGCTCTCGTTTGCACTGTCTTTGCATTGTCAATCCGGAAAGACAAGCAAAATTTAGTATTCATCTTTAAAAAGAAAGGAACAAAAGAATGATCGACTACTCTATCTATCTTTGGAAGAATCCAATGGACGAGAAGGCTGTGGAAATGGCGTATGCCAAGAACCAGCTGAAGAAGGTGATGTCCTTCGACGAGTTTGTGAAGCACATCTCTGACCACAACGGGGTGTTCACACGTGGCACGGTGAAGGGCGTGGTGAGCGATACTTGTACCTGCCTTGTGGAGCAATTGCTCGGTGGATACAAGGTGGCCTTTGGGGAACTTGGGGTGTTTAGCATCTCGCTGACCAGCGACCCTGCTCCCTCGCTGAAGGAGTTTTCCACCGACAACATCAAGGCGGTGAACCTGCTCTTCACGCCGGGTGCCGACTTTGAGAACCTGCGCTCGAAGGCTGAGTTCAACCTCGTGGCAAGCCGCGCCATACAGGCTGCTTCTATCAAGGCCCTGAAGGAGGGTGCCGACATTGTGGACCTCGCAGCTCTGCGCAAGGGGGCGTCCACTGCGGACAATACGCCTGAGGAGCCTACAGACGGCGGCAACGAAGAGGAACCACCAGTACTTGGCGGTGACGACGAAAGCGGCAGCGGCGGCACAGGCACTGACGAGCCGGACATCACAGTAGGTGAGGACGGAGATGAGAATCTTTATGAGTAACGTTTGACCGCCAGGGCTCTGACGGAGTCTTTCGTGAGAGTCCCGGCATAATGAAAAATGAGAATTATGATTCCCTATCATGTATTTCTGCTGGGCAATCCGCTCGATAGTGCGGAACCCAAGAAGGCGTATGCCAAGTGTGTGACAGTTGACAACGTGTCGCACGAGCAATTTGTCAGGAACGTTGCCGAATACAGTGGCATTCATTGGCGTGGAAACATAAAGGGGGTGCTGTCGAACTGCGTGGAGCGTCTGGCGCTGCATCTCGTCCATGGCGACCGCGTGACGATTGAGGACCTCGGTACGTTCAGTGTCTCTCTGAAGTGCAAGGGAGCCGCCTCGGTGGCTTCGTTCTCCAACAAGAACATCAAGGAGGTGAACATCGTGTTCACTCCCTGCAAGAAACTGAAGGAGACACTTGCAGCTGCGGAATTCAAGCAAACTAAAAGACAATAGTGTCATGAAGTTCATAATATTAATTTATCTAACAACTACAAGTATGAAAAAGAACTGGAAGAGCATCGTGCTCTACATAATCCGAGTGATTGAACTGATTCTGTCGGGAGCAGCTGGTGGAGCTGTCACAACGTTGTTGTGAAATTAAAGGATTAAGAATTAAAAAATTAAAGTTCCTATGCGTAGAATTACTCTTATTATCGTGCACTGCACCGCCAACAGGGCGGGCAGTGCCCTTAGGATGGCGGACATCGACCGCTATCATCGTTCGCTCGGATGGAGCGGATGTGGATATCATTATGTTATCCCTACGGACGGCACCATTGAGGCGGGACGACCAGAGGAAATGGTGGGGGCGCACTGCAAGAACCATAACAGGCACTCTATCGGGGTGGCATACGTAGGAGGGCTTGCTGCTGACGGCAAGACTCCCTGCGACACCCGAACCGAGGCGCAGAAGCGTGCGTTGAGAAGTCTGTTGGAGGATTTGCATAAGCGTTATCCGAAGGCGTTGATTGTGGGTCATTGTGACTTGGATCCTAAGAAGCCTCATTGTCCGGGATTTGATATTATATGCAACATAGCTTAATCTATTCTTTCTAAATATGCCGAGGGAATGTAGGTGGTGGCGATGGTGAGGAGACCATCGACCACGATGGCGACGCGCTGCTGACCGCAGTAGCGGGCTACCTTGCCTTCAATGCCCTTGAAAGAGCCTCCGATGACACGGACTTTTGCCCCTTTGTCGAACTTACGCTCATCGTCGGGAACGATGACAAGCTCACCTGACTGGTCGGTTAAAACTGTGCGTAGATTGTCCAACTGTTTTTTGGGAACAATGAGAGGCAGCGGCTTGCTGTCTTTGCCGATGCCAACACGGCGGCAGTAGAAACGGAGATAGGGAAGGTGGACGTTGTCGTAAACGTATGTCTTTAGCTGGTCCTCGGTACCATAGGCAAAGAAGATGTTGAGCAGATACGACTTGTCAACCTCCTTGCGCTTGTTATTGACCATCACGAATGCCTTGATGGTGGGATAATAGGTCTCGACTCCCTGGCTGACGAGATAATCGTTGGCCTTGCCAGACTGTCCATAGGTGGCACGAAGGGCATACCAATGGGCTTTGGGATTCTTGTCTTTTGAATCCTTGGATGAGGACTTTTGCTTTGTTGCCGACTGAGTATAGTTAGTGGACACCCCTGTTTGTGAGTTCTCGGCCGGAATGGGCGTTTGAACTTCGGGGAGGGCATCGGGGGCAAGCCCGGTGCGAGGAGGGATAGATGTACCCTCGGGTGTGAATTTATCATCGGTTGTATGTGTATCCATATCGATGACCTAACCGTTTCAATACTGAACTTGGTTATGGACATAAAAAGAGCGTGGAATCGTCCTGTTGTCCGTTCCACTTACAGAGGCTTCTCGCATTGCCCAATCCAGATGAACAGACAACGTCAGAGCCCACGCCGATATGAACTATACACTATTCCTTTAGAGACCTATATAAACAATGGGATTATGCCCAATAAGGGCACAACACATGCTTACAAGGTCTCACGGGAGAGTGATAAAATCACACCCGGGACATCTACCGTTGCTACATTCAAGACTGGATTTGAAATTTTGCGAGAATTTCTGTAAGTCTCAAACACAGCGTCGAGTAAACGCCTTTTATTATGTCTTGGAAATCACGTCCCGCCCAGAACCGCCTTGTTGTTTCTTCGGCATCGAGATGCCTGAAGTGCAACTCGGCTCGGCGTGGGCCGCCATTGAAATGGCTGTGAAATCCGCTGCAAAGATAGACATTATATTTTAATTAATCTAATTTATATTTCGAAGAAATTGCGAAAATTGTTAAAATTAGGCATTTTTAACAGAAAAGGCTGATTAATGCAAGGAAAATATGCAGAAACGAGAAGAATCAATAGTTTATCCTAATTCTCGGTACCCCGACCGAGAATCGAACTCGGATCTAATCTTTAGGAGAGATTTGTTCTATCCATTGAACTATCAGGGCAATAACAAAACAATAATCGTTTTGCGGCTGCAAAGGTACGACATTTTTGTGAAAAGACAAAAATTATTGGGGATTATTTTCCAGTTTACCTTTATTTAACATTTTTTAGGCTGCAAAGAATAAACTTTTCTGCGGTATAATCGTCATATAAAGGTTATGAGAAGACTTAGTATTATCATTATTGCGATGTTATGCACCATCAGCATGGCCGCACAAGGATTGGTGAAAGGCCATGTAGCAGACAAGCAGACCGACGAGAGATTGCAGTTTATGAATGTCACTGTGACTAATGCAGAAACCGGCAAGATGGTGAAAGGCGCCATCACTGATGCCGACGGAGCATTCAAGATCGAAGGATTGGCCGACGGAAAGTACAACCTGACTGTATCGTTCGTGGGCTACAAGTCAGTTGGCCGCCAGTTCTCCATCACCAAGGACAAAAGGCAACAGTCGTTTGCCCTCATTTATATCAGCGAGGACACCAAGATGCTGAAGGAAGTGGAAGTGACGGGCCAGCGCTCGCAACTGAAACTTGAAGTAGATAGAAAATCATTCAGTGCCGACCAGATTATCGCAGCTGCAGGCGGTTCGGCAAGCGACTTGCTTGAGAACATTCCATCCGTGGAGGTATCCACCGACGGCGAAATATCCCTAAAAGGCAATTCAAGTGTTGAGGTGTGGATCAACGGTAAGGCGAGCGGTCTCACCTCGGACAACCGTGGCGAGATACTGCAGCAGATACCTGCCGAGAGCATCGAGCGAGTGGAGGTGATAGACAACCCAAGTGCGAAGTTCAGTGCAGAGGGCAGTGCGGGTATCATCAACATCATACTGAAGCGCGACCGCAAGGCGGGCTACTACGGTTCGGTGCGCACGGGCGTGAACAGTCGTGGCGGATGGAACGCAGGCGGCAACATCAACTACTCAAGCGGCTCGCTTGATGCCTTCGCCAACATCGGTTATCGACGCAGGAAGAACAAGGGAGGATCGGAGAGCCAACAGACATACCTCGACTCACAGCGCTATCAGAACTACGAGAGCGAGAACGAGCGTGGCGGCAAGAACCTGTTCATGCGCGGTGGACTGACATGGCACGCCACGAAGAAAGACGACATTTCACTGTCGGGAATGGGTATGTTCGGCAAACGCGAGGACTCGTCGTTCACCCCATATCATTATGGATTATTGGGCAATGCCAAGGACGACTACGTGATGTCGCGACTCACCAACGGGGGCGGCGACATGCGCATGATGAACATCGAGGGAGGATATACCCACAACTTCTCGGACAAGCACAAGATTGACCTCAGCGTGTCGCACAACAGATGGAAGAGCGACGACAATAACTACTATCGCGACTCGACCAACTGGACTGCCGACGACATTCCGACAACATATTCCTATCAATACCGACCAATGTTTATCAACAACAGGTCGTGGGAAGTGAAATTAGAATATGAGAACCAAATCAACGACAAATGGAAGATTGAGGCGGGATATAACGGCAACTTCAACCACGAGAACACGCCGCAGGAGTCATGGACCGACGACACTTGGGCAGGAACGAATCCGACGGAGGACAAGTCATATTTCAACCGATTCATATACGACAATAACATCCATGCCTTCTACGGCACAGTCACCACGTCAATCGGTAAGCTTGGCATTCTCGCTGGACTGAGAGGCGAATACTGGAAGGTGAACACCGAGAGCTATGACTGGGACCAGGAACACGACGCAACGAAAAGGGAAAAACCGTTCAAGAAGGACTACTTTGAACTATTCCCGAGCCTCTTCCTCAACTACCAACTCACCGAGACATCGCAGCTGCAGCTCAACTACACCCGACGACTGCGCCGCCCGTGGGGAGGTGAGCTCAACAGCTTCAAAAACACTCGCGACGCGTCGATGATATCATTCGGTAATCCCGAACTGACCCCGGAGTTCACCAACTCATTCGCGCTCAACTTCCTGAAGACATGGCCAGAGCATACTCTGTCGTTCGGCAGCTACTACCGCCCGACAACGGATGTCATCCAGCGCATATCATGGAACGACAATGGGGTGATGTACTCCACCAACAAGAACGTGGCTAAGAGTCAGAGAGCGGGAGTGGAACTCATCCTCAAGGACAAGTTCCTCCGTATGCTCGACCTAACGACAACGGTGAACGCATACTACTACAAGTTGGAGGGATTTGACTACGAAATAAACGGACAGACCATCACGGGCAAACCCGACGAGAATTTCTCGTGGGACGCACGCATGATGGCAAGTCTCATCCTACCCTACGACATATCCATACAGATAACGGGCAACTATAACTCGAAGCGAGTGATCACCCAGGGCTACCGCAAACCGAGCTTCGGTCTTGACTTTGGTCTGCGCAAGAACTTCTTCAACAAGGCGCTCACTCTTGCCGTCAACTGGCGCGGTGCGTTCAACACGCGCAAATGGGAGACATACACTGCCAACGACACCTTCGAGCGCTATCAGAAGATGTGGCGCACGCAGCACGTGAACGTCAATATCTCATGGAACTTCGGAAACATGGTGGCACAGAAGAAGAAAAAGAAAGGACGCGAGGAGCAGGAAGAAAGCTTTGGAGGTGATTATTTAGGCACGGAAAACACGGATTAACACGGAGTTTTTAATATTCTTTCGCCTCGATTTTTCCATTCAACAGGCAATAGGCGTTATATGCCAACGACTCTATCTCGTTCTCACCCGGCATTACGGTGATGGGAGCGAGATATTTCGTTCGGCGTATCACCTCGTTAGTGCAATACTCGCTGTGCGCAATGCCACCCGTGAGGATGATGGCATCCACCTCGCCGTCCATCGCCACATACATCGCCCCAATCTGCTTTGCCACGGTATATAGCATAGCGTCGAGCACCGAGCGTGCCGGTTCCTCGCCGTCCTCTGCCCATCGCGAGATGGCTATCATGTCATTGGTGCCGAGATAAGCCGTAAGGCCTCCCTTACCATGTATCATCCTGCGTATCTGATCCTGGGTGTATTTGCCACAGAAGCACAATTTGATGAGTTCGCCCGACGGCACTGTCCCTGCACGCTCGGTGGAGAACGGGCCCTCACCGTCGAGGGCGTTATTAACATCAATCACCCTGCCGTATCTGTGGGCACTCACCGAGATGCCTCCACCGAGATGAGCCACGATAATCCTCATGTCCTCATATTTGCGTCCAAGCGACGCTGCATACTTGCGCGACACCGCCTTACTGTTGAGCGCATGGAAGAGTGAGCGGCGCGTTATCTGCGGGATGCCTGTATAACGAGCCACATCCTGCAATTCATCCACCACTCCGGGGTCGGCGACATATGCTTTGCAACCACATTCATAAGCCAGTTCGTCGGCAAGCAACGCACCGAGATTGCACACATGGTCGCTGTCGTTGTGAAGCAATTCGTCCTTCATCTTCTCGTTGACAGCATACACACCGCCCTCAAGCGGTTTGAGCAGGCCACCGCGCCCCATGATGGCGTCGAACTTCATCTCAATCTCGCCTTCCTGCAGTTTCTTACGTATGAAAGCCATGCGGAAGTCATATTGTTCGAGTGCCGAATGGAATTGAGCTAATTCCCTGGCATGATGATGAGCCCCCGACATCCACACGGGTTTCATGTCATCGTATATGGCAAGTTTGGTGGATGTGGATCCTGGATTGATAATAAGCGTTTTCATCTCTTTGTCATTTTAATTGCTGTGATAAGACTATAGTATTTCGACTCCACACTGTCTGCTCGAGATGTCACCACCACGGGCACCTGCGTACCAGCAAGCCACCCGGCGATAGTGGCATGGGCGAAGAGAGTGAGAGTCTTGTAGAAAGTGTTGCCAGCCTCGATATTGGGGAATATGAGTATATCGGCATTGCCCACAACGGGCGAGTTGATGCCCTTGATGCTCCCGCTTTCGGAGTCGAGAGCGGTCTTCACGTCCATCGGGCCTCCTATGACGACATCCCCATATAGCCCCTCCCCTGCCCTGAGTCGCATCTCCTGATAGACGGCAGTCTGGGGGAATTTTGGGTTCTCCTTCTCGGTGAAATTGGTGAGTGCCACCTTGGGGATGGCAATGCCGAGATTGCGTGCAGCCTCAACGGTGTATCTCACGATGGCATCCATCTGGCAGATGTCGGGGCGGGGGATTACGGCTGCGTCGGAGAAGATGATAGGACGCTCCCGTCCGGGAATACTTGCCACTGCGATATGCGCCATCACGCGTCCCTTCTGCAATATGCCCCTCTCCTTGTCGAGGGCTGCACGAAGAAGCACGTCGGTATTCACCGCCCCCTTCATCAGTAAGTCGGCATTGCCCGAGCGCACGCACTCCACCGCCCTGACGCTTGCGTCGTCGCCATAGAAGCTCACGAACTCAGCCACATTCTCATCCATTGCCCTCTGCATCACCTCCTTGGTGTGGTCGTCAGCAGGGTTTACAATCGCTACTTTCGGTTTGTTTTCATTCATAGTATCAAGTGCAAGATTTTGTTTTTTATTTATTTGGGGACAAAGATAATGCATTTATGCGAGACTACCAAACAAATCTCCATTTTTTTAGGCACGGAATATTTTTTTAGGCACGGATATACACGGCTTTTTTCAAAAGACACGGTGTGGCTCAGCTTAATTTCGTTTTCACGGCACTTCGCGTTGACGGCTTGCTTCGCAAGTTCACGGCTTAGCTTCACTCTTCATTTAAAAGAGCCGTGTCTATACTTTAGTATAGCTTATGAAGCTAATTAAGCCCAAACCCATCGCGCAGCCTCCGTGTCTTTTTATAAAAAAAGCCGTGTTAATCCGTGCCTAAAAAAGTTAATCTGTGGACAAAAAAGCGAAAGGGGCCCTGTTACCACAACAGGACCCCATTTCAACTCTAAAAAAACTAACTCACTACTTTTTTGTTTGTGTTACCTAAAAAACCAATCTAACCAATCTTAATTACCAAAAAACTAATTCTAACCAAAAACTAACTAACCTATAAATCTAAAGAAACTAAAACTACCTTTTTATATTTCGCATGTACTCAACTTTAGGAGTTAAAAGGAGTTAGAAGAAGTTATCGCTCCCTTTGGTCGCTTAGGAAGTTAAAAGACAATAGTAAAAGCCAGGCTTAAACATACGTCATTTATCTCCTATTATCTTCATTTATCTCCTTTTTACTACTTGCGTAAGTTGAACTACATTATGTCTTCTTGTCTTTTCACGTTGCAAAGGTACGACTTTTTTCGCTACCCCGCAATATTTTTATGCAGAAAAGTGCAAAATTGTGTGCGCAAACGTTTGCGCACACACTATATCCAAGCTATTGATTAACAGCCACCTTACGGTTGCCTACGATATACATACCCTTGGGCAGCCCCTTGACGGCATCAGAGGTCTTGGTGCCTGCGGCAAATCTGCGGAGCTCCAGGCCTGTGAGGGTATATACCTTGACGGGAACATTGGAGATATTGGAATCAGAGGTTATGGAGGAGATGCCGGAAGTGGACATATCGCCAAGGAAACCTGTTACGATGTCATAATATCCGCCCTCGTGATAATCCAAGTCGTTTGTCTGTGGGCTGCCGCCCTTGACTGAGAAGATAATGCCAGTGGGGGTGCCCTCGGTAGAGGCTGGTCCTACCCATTTCCATATCTCATTGCCCTTGGCTGTTTCGCCCACCTTGGTGCATTTCACTCCAGGCCATGAGCCGCCTGTGAAGTTCTTTTTGTCATTCCAGCACCAGCAGTATATTCCATTGGATGAATCCCAAAAAGAGGGTACCTCAAAGAAGGCATACATCTTACCTTCCTCGGGAGTGCAACAGTCGGGCATCACGAATTTCTCCTTTTCCTCTTCCTTCACATTGTCGAGAGAGGAAATATCCAGTTTATCTTCAACGTATATCTTATATTTGCTGCCCTCAAGGGCGAGTTTATAACCATCGAGCACTATGCCGTCGGTATTGCCAAGCAGACACATCACCGAAGCGTTCGCGCCTTTCACCTTGACATGGTGACCAGCGGTATAAGTCTTCTTGCCAGCAATAAGACTTGTATTGGAGATGCCGGCAAGTCGGCGGATGAGTATCATCTTCTTGATGGCGGTCTTGTAGGCTTTCCAGTGGTTGAGGAAGACGCACGGAGTGCCGGGCATGGTGAGGATATAGGCGTTGGCAGCCTCGAGATTGGCAGGACACTTGTTGTTGTCGCGATAGGAATCATGGTTGTCAACGAATGTGACAGAATAGCGCTTATATGTGGCGTCGGAGGCAAGACTGCTGCCTGCGAGACGGCTCCACTGTCCCTTGCCGATGGCATCGTTGATGTAATACTTCAGGGGGAAGTCGAAGGCGGCACTCTGGATTACGCCATCCACCTTGGTGCCATTGATCCAGTTCTTCACCGATGTCACGTTGCCATCCCAATACTCGCCTACCGAATAGTCGATCTTGGCGTCGGCATTATACATACCATTATACTTGGGCGCATATCCCTTGACAAAGTCATAACGATAGCCTATATATCCGACATCGTTCTTAAGGAAGTCGAGATATGCCTTCACGTTCTCCTGGACATTGGCGGAGGTGTGGTCGAGGTCGCGCGCTCCGTCCCATGGCTCGCCTGTGTCGTTGGCTCCGGTGGGCTTATATCCGCTCTTTGCACACTCGTCGTTGGCGCAGATGTCGGCGAGTCCAAGCTGGTAGGTCTTGCCATTATAGGTCTCAGCGGGGAAATCCACCCACGAACCGCCGGCACCGATACCGTTGCGGTGGTTGATGACTACATCAGCGATGAATCCCACCCCCTTGTCCTTGTAGGTCTTGATCATCGAGCGCAGTTGGGCCTCAGTACCAAAGGCGCAGTCCTGCTTGAACCAATAAACGGGGTGATAGCCCATATTCATCGTCATGCTACCCGCGTATGCGGAGTTGGGCACCCAAATGAGATTGAAATACTCGGATATTTCATCTGCCTGTTCTTCGAGTACAGGCCATTGCGACTCGGCATAGGAATCCCATGCAAAGCCTTGCAGCATAACGCCCTTATAGTCGGCGGGCCAACCCTGAGCCATCATTGCCGCTGATGAGAGCAAGACGGCGACAAGTGTAAATAATTTCTTCATATTTAGGATCTTTACTTATTATACTTCTGAAGGTCGCGCCTTACTATCTTGCCCCAAGGCTTGATGAGATCGACAGTCCAATCGCCTGTCGCCTTGGCGCGCGGAAGAAGCATGGAGCAGGTCTCGTTCTTGTCGCTGACCGACCAGCACACCCAACTAATCCTGTTCTTCTCCATCATCTGAATCCATGCGCCCCACTCGCCCTCGTCGATCTTGCCATCGCCCGAAGCGTCCATAGAGGCACACTCGGAGACGAAAACGGGAATGCCCTTCGACACGGCAGCCTCGACACGGTCGCGCAGATACTGCTTATGGGTGGCGGCATAGAAATGCACGGTGTACATCACATTGTCGCAACCCTTGAGCGGACTCTCAGCCACAAGGTGGATGTCCTGATCCCAATGCGGACAACCCACAAGCACCACATTGTCGGCATCATACTTGCGTATCTCGCCAATCACGGCAGAGGCATAGTCCTTGAGCGACTCCCAGGAATCCTCAACGGGTTCATTGTATATCTCGTAGATTACGTTAGGATAGTTGCCGTAGATCTGAGCCATCTCGCCGAAGAACTTCACTGCCTCGTCCTTCAGGAGCTTATGGGAGTGCCAGTCGATGATGACATACACGCCCTGCTTGATGGCAGCCTTGACGACGGGTTCAATGCACTGGAGGGCAAACTGCGGGTTCTCAAGATAGTTGTCCTCAATCATAATACCCATGGCGGCACGTATCACCGTGGCATTCCAGTCATCGGCAAGCCATTTCACCGCTCCGGGATTATAGAACCGAGGCCAGAGGTTGTGCCAACCAAGGCTGGCACCACGCAGCACTACGGGTTTGCCGTTCTGGTCGCACAACTGCACACCCTTCACCTGCAACTGTCCCCATTTATCTACTGGGGTGTCTTTTTTCGCGAATGTGGCAATGGTCATCGTTGCCGCAACAATCAATAATAAGATTTTCTTCATTGCTTCAGATATTTGTTGAATTCATAAAATGCGGGCAGGGCGCGTCCTGTATGATTGTCAAACAGTCCGCGGTTGAGCCATCCCTTGGTGACATCGCCTCCAGAGGCGTTCTCCTCGGCAAACCACCAGAAGAGCCCAGTGACATTGGAATGGCGACGCAACTCGGCAACGAGTTCCTTGGTGAACATCGTCTGTCCGTCGATGGATATGGGATAGAACTCGGAGTGGTCGCCGGGCTTCGCCCAATGGTCGTTGTCGTGGGAGTAATATGCCGCCGTCTCCACTATCATGACCTCCTTTTCGGGGAAGAATGTCTGGAGAGAGTCGAGGGTGGCGGAAAGGACTCCCACATTACGGTGCCACATGGGATAATAGCTTAGACCGATGATGTCGTAGTCGTTGCCATGATTGCGCAGTTCCTCGTAGAAGCGCTTGGTGATGCCCCAGTTGCCTGCCTTCTCGGTATGGATGATGATGCGGGCGGCGGGACACTGCTCACGGCATGCCTTAGTGCCGCTCGCCACCATGCGGCAGAGTATCGACCAGTCGTCCTTGTCGTTGTGATTGATTTTGCCTACGGGCCAGAGCATTCCATTGGTAATCTCGTTGCCCACCTGTATGAGTTCGGGCTCGGCACCGGCATTCTTCATCGCCTTGAGAGCCTCGACTGTGTGGTTATACACCTGATTACAAAGAGCTTCAACGGAGTGGTCGGTCCAGTCGGCGGGTATAAACTGCTTGCCGGGGTCAGCCCACGTGTCAGAGTAATGGAAGTCGAGCATAAACTGCATACCGGCATCCTTTATCTGTCGGCCAAACTTGGCGACGTATGGAATATCCTGGCATACGCCTTCGCCCTTGCCCTGCTCGGGAGCCTTATGGGGATTGACAAAAAGTCGCACGCGCGCTGCATTCCATCCGCTTTCCTTGAAAAAGCAGAGGGCATCGACAGCTTTTCCGTCGGCATCACGGAAGACGGTTTTCTTTTCTTCGTACTTAGGGAGCATGCTTATGTCGGCTCCCAGGAGTCGGCTTGGTTTGTCCTGTGCCATTGAGGGCAGGCAAGGCAACAAAAATAATAATGTAATTATATACTTGTTCATACTTAGAGTTTTTATCGCTACAAAGATACATCTTTTTTTTCAATTGACAAAGGTTTTTCGGGGAAAACACCTATATTTGATAAAATAGTATCATTTTTGGCACAAAAAACGGGGAACAGTTTCACAACCATTCCCCGCCGCAAACTTCAAACAACCAAAAAAAGAAATAGATTGTCTGCGTATAATATTAATAAATTATCTAATGAACAGCAGTTCACGATACTTCGGCAGCGTCCAGAGGTCATCCTCGACGATAAGTTCGAGCTTGTCAATCTGATAGCGGATCTCCTCCATCTTGGGAGCCACTGTGTCATGATAAGCGATAGCCTTGTCGTGCTCGCTCTCAATCTTGTTGGCCACCTTGCGTGCGTTGATGAGTTCCTCCACACCGCGCTCGATGGTCTGAGTGCGCTCGGCGATTTCCTCGATGAGCTTGAAGTTGCGCTCAGAGAGTTTGTCGGCCTTCTCGGCAGGATAGATGCTACGCATGTTCTGCACGTTCTTCACGAGCATCGACTGGTAGTGGGTGGCGATAGGAATGATATGGTTCATCGAGAGGTCGCCCATCACGCGTGCCTCAATCTGAATCTTCTTGGTGTAGGTCTCCCACTTAACCTCGTTGCGGGCCTCAAGCTCCTTCTTCGACATGATATTGAGACTCTCGAACATCTTGATGCTTGAGTCGTCGAGATAACGCTCGAAGATGACGGGGCAACTCTTATCAACGTCAAGTCCACGCTTGGTAGCCTCCTCAACCCACTCGTCGCTATATCCATTGCCGTCGAAGCGGATAGGCTTGCAGGTCTTGATGTCTTCGCGGAGAACGTCGATGATGGCCTTGGTCTGATCCTTACCTCCGGCGATGGCTGCGTCAACGCGAGTCTTGAAGTCAACGAGAGCCTCAGCCACAGCGGCATTTAGGGCTGTCATTGCCGAAGCACAGTTGGCCTCAGAGCCAACGGCACGGAACTCGAAGCGGTTGCCAGTGAAGGCGAACGGAGATGTACGGTTGCGGTCGGTGTTGTCGATGAGCAACTCGGGAATCTCGGGGATGTCCATCTTGAATCCCTGCTTGCCAGCCATGGCGAAGAGTTCCTCTGTGTCAGAAGCCTCGATATGGTCGAGCAATTCGGTGAGCTGCTTGCCGAGGAACGACGAGATGATTGCGGGAGGAGCCTCATTGGCACCCAAACGGTGAGCATTAGTGGCACTCATGATAGAAGCCTTGAGCAGACCGTTGTGACGATATACACCCATTAAGGTCTCGACGATGAATGTGACGAAACGGAGGTTGTCCTGCGGAGTCTTACCGGGAGCATGGAGCAGAACGCCAGTGTCGGTAGAGAGACTCCAGTTGTTGTGCTTACCCGAACCGTTGATGCCTGCAAATGGCTTCTCGTGGAGCAGGGCGCGGAATCCGTGCTTGCGTGCCACCTTCTTCATCAGCGACATGAGAAGCATGTTGTGATCGACGGCGAGGTTGGTCTCCTCGAAGATAGGAGCAAGCTCAAACTGGTTGGGGGCCACCTCGTTGTGGCGAGTCTTGCAAGGAATACCGAGTTCGAGGGCACGTATCTCAAGGTCCTTCATGAAGGCCTGTACACGATCTGGAATAGTACCGAAATAGTGGTCTTCCATCTGCTGGTTCTTGGCAGAGTCGTGCCCCATCAGAGTGCGACCTGTCAGCAGGAGGTCGGGACGTGTAGAGTAAAGCCCCTCGTCAACGAGGAAGTACTCCTGCTCCCACCCAAGGTTGCTCTGTACCTTCTTGACGTCGTCATAGAAATACTTGCACACGTCAGTGGCAGCTACATTGACGGCATGGAGAGTGCGAAGCAGAGGAGCCTTATAGTCGAGTGCCTCACCTGTATAAGAAATGAAAATAGTGGGGATACAGAGTGTATCGTCGATGATGAACACTGGCGATGTAGGATCCCAAGCTGAATAACCGCGGGCCTCGAAAGTGTTGCGGATACCGCCAGAGGGGAATGAAGAGGCATCAGGCTCCTGCTGAACGAGCAGCTTGCCACTGAATTCCTCTACCATACCGCCCTTGAAGTCGTGCTCGATGAATGAGTCGTGCTTCTCGGCAGTACCCTCGGTAAGGGGCTGGAACCAGTGAGTATAGTGGGTTACTCCATTCTCCACAGCCCACTGCTTGATACCTGCAGCCACTGCGTCGGCGATGGAGCGGTCGAGACGTGCTCCATTGTCAATAACGTCAACGAGCTTTTCATAAACATCCTTCGGGAGATACTTGTACATCTTCTCACGGTTGAAGACATACTTACCAAAATACTCATAGGGGCGTTCCTTCGGTGCCTCTACGGCGAGGGGACTCTTCTTGAATGCCTCCTCTACAACCTGAAATCTTAAATTTGCCATTGTTTTGAAAGTTTTATATTTGTAATACTAATGTCTTTAACTTCCCCAAAAAATCAAGGAATCAATGTGAATCCACATACGAGGTATGCCTTTTGGTCGTGGGGATTGCCTACTACCTGGGCGAATACTGGCAGAGAGAACGAGTCGGTAATCTTCAGTGCCTTAGTGGCCTTGAGCGACACGTTGGTTACAGAAAACTTACTGCAAGAGCCATATACGCCAGAATCCTTGAAAGGCACTGCGCCCACGGCAGCATTCCAATCGAGACCACCAAGTTTGAACGGAGCCGAAACTTCTACGTATGAAGAATAAGCACGCTTGCCGTTTTCCTTATAGTCATTACCAGAGAAGTTGGTAAACCACTGGATTGCGAGAGGACCGAAGTCATAACCGATGTTTGCCTCGAAAACGTGATTGGTGGAATGTGCGTCGTACTTGAAATAGCGACCATCAGGGTCACTTCCTGCACTAAACCAATAATCAGTGATACCAATGTTGAAGCCGCCGATGCTGTAGGCGAGGGTGAGGTCGAACTCCTTGGTGTCATCACTGTTCACGATACCAACGCTACCCCATCCTGTGAGCGACAATCCTTTGTAGCTAACACCGAGAGTTGGCTGGAAAGCCGCATTGCCACAGTTGGTACCACGCCAGATGTAATCACTTACTACATCGGCTGATAAAGTAGCCTCCACTTCGTCCTGTGCTGTCATCACTGATGTTCCCGATACTATCATAATAGCTGCGAGAACCAATCTTTTTACATTCTTCATAATCTTACCTTTCTTTTAAAAATTTAGTGTTTGTATTATTATTATCCTCTAAAATAATTTCTAATTCCTAATCCCTAATTCCTAATTTTCAAGACAGCCATTTCTTAAGCCTTTCCATTGCCTCCTTGCAGTCGTCGGCATCCCCGAAGGCGGTGAGGCGGATATATCCCTCGCCACTCGGACCGAAGCCCACACCCGGAGTACATACCACATGCGCCTCGTAGAGCATCTGCTCGAAGAATTTCCAACTGCCCATGTCATTTGGCGTCTTCACCCAGATATATGGAGCGTTGCGTCCGCCATACACTTCAAGTCCAAGTTCGGTGAGCGTGTTATACATCGTGCGGGCATTGTTCATGTAGTAGTCGATGGTGGCTTTCACCTGCGCCTTGCCCTCGGGAGTATATATTGCCTCGGCAGCACGTTGGCTGACATAGCTCGTACCGTTGAACTTGGTACACTGACGGCGGTTCCAGAGATGGTTGAGCGGAATGCGCTCGCCTGTCAGAGTGGCTACGGTCAGTTCCTTGGGCACTACAGTGTATCCGCATCTGATACCAGTGAATCCTGCCGTCTTTGAGAAACTGTGGAACTCCACAGCCACCTTTCTCGCACCCTTTATCTCATAAATAGAATGAGGTATGTCGTCGTCCTGGATATAAGCTTCGTAAGCTGCATCATAGAAGATGAGGGCATCGTTCTTTATGGCATAGTTAACCCACTTGCGCAGTTCGTCGCGCGTGATTACCGTACCCGTGGGGTTGTTGGGATAGCAGAGATAGATAACATCCACTCGTTTGTCAGGCAATGCGGGATTAAATCCGTTCTCGGCAGTGCAGGGCATGTATGTCACATTGCTCCATTTGCCGTCCTCACCCAACTCTCCGGCACGTCCGATCATCACGTTAGAGTCGATATACACGGGATAAATAGGGTCGGTCACTCCAATGCTGTTGTCCCATCTCACTAATTCCTGGAAATTACCTGTGTCACTCTTAGCACCGTCGTTGACAAAGATCTCGTTTGCCTCAAGATGGATGCCGCGAGCCACGAAGTCGTTCTTTACGATAGCGTCGCGCAGGAACTGGTAGCCCTGTTCGGGCCCATAGCCGCGGAATGAATCCTTGCTTGCCATCTCGTCCACAGCCATGTGCATCGCCTCGATGACAGCGGGGCAAAGAGGTTGGGTCACGTCGCCTATACCCAGACTGATCACGTCGGCCTTGGGATGTGACACCTTGAAGGCGTTCACTTTCTTTGCGATGTCTGCGAACAA
>CALZYS010000036.1 GCA_945830345.1 uncultured Prevotella sp. | reverse complement strand
TGTCGGAGATATCCACCGCCACGCGGGTGCCTGTGAACTGCGTCTGCATATACACTCCCACCCAGTCGTATCTCACGCTTCCGTCACTAAGTTTCTCCACTCTGCCCGTGAAGCTCACATTGGCGTCGGCAGCCTCCACGTTCTTATCGGCAGCCGTGGCTGTCATCGCCGCCATGGCAAAAATCATTCCAATAAACAGTTTTTTAGTCATAATATAAATAATGTAGATTAATATTGATTGAAAAAACGGGGCAAAGATACAAACAATTTCTTATATGACCAAGAAAAATCGAAGAATGCTTGGTAGTTTCGCCGAAAATGATTAATTTTGCACTCTGAATATAAAAAAGAACAAGATATTTAAATGATTGTCTGCATAGCCGAGAAACCAAGCGTAGCGAGGGAAATCGCAAGAATCTTGGGGGCGACAGCCTCCAGGGACGGATATATTGAGGGCAACGGATACCAGGTGACATGGACATTTGGACACCTCTGCACACTGAAGGAACCGCATGACTACACTTCGCAATGGAAGGCGTGGTCGCTCGGTGCATTGCCCATGATACCACAGAGATTCGGTATCAAACTCATAGAAAACGACGGTATAAAGAAACAGTTTGCCGTAATTGAGAAACTGATGCATAACGCCGACAGTATCGTAAACTGCGGCGACGCTGGACAGGAGGGTGAACTCATACAGAGATGGGTGATGCAGAAGGCTCAGGCGAAATGCCCCGTGAAGCGACTGTGGATATCCTCTATGACCGACGAGGCCATCGCCGAGGGATTCCAAAACCTGAAAGACCAGGCAGACTATCAGCCGCTCTATCTCGCGGGATTGAGCCGCGCCATAGGTGACTGGATATTAGGTATGAACGCCACGAGGCTATACACTCTGAAATACGGCCAAAACCACCAGGTGCTGAGCATCGGACGAGTGCAGACCCCTACCCTCGCCCTCATCGTCAACAGGCAGAAGGAAATAGAGAACTTCAAGCCCGAGGCATACTACGTGCTCTCGACATCCTATCGCGACACGGTGTTCACCGCCACCAAGGGAAAATTCACCACAAAGGAGGAGGGACAACAGTATCTCGACGAGATAACGGGAAAACCGTTCACCATCACTGACGTGCAGAAGAAGAACGGCACCGAGCAACCGCCGCATCTCTACGACCTCACCTCCCTGCAGGTGGATTGCAACAAGAAATACTCGATGAGCGCCGAGATGACCCTCAACGTCATCCAGGGTCTATACGAGAAGAAACTCACCACCTATCCTCGTGTTGACACACAGTTTCTTAGTGACGACATATATCCCAAATGTGCTGCTACGCTCAATGGACTGAGGGGATATGAGGCCTTAGTGGCCCCGCTGCAAGGCAAACCTCTGAAGAAGACAAAGAGGGTGTTCGACTCGTCGAAGGTGACCGACCACCATGCCATCATCCCCACGGGAGTGCCTGCAACAAATCTCACCGACATCGAAAAGCATGTGTATGACCTCATTGCAAGGCGATTTATCGCCGCCTTCTATCCCGACTGCAAGTTCGCCACTACCACCGTATTAGGCAAGGTGGAGAAGGTGGAATTCAAGGTGACAGGAAAAACCATCCTCGACGAGGGATGGCGTGCGGTGTATGGCAAGGAGAAGCAGGAGGAGGACAACACCAACAACGACAATGCCGAGGAACGCACTCTGCCCGTGTTTGTGAAGGGAGAGAGCGGCGATCATACACCCTTGCTCGCCGAGAAATGGACCACTCCACCGAAGTTCTATACCGAAGCCACTCTGTTGAGGGCAATGGAGACGGCAGGAAAATTCGTGGATAACGAGGAACTGCGTGCAGCCTTGAAGGAGAACGGCATAGGCCGACCATCGTCGAGGGCGAGTATCATCGAGACTCTCTTCAAGCGACATTATATAAAGCGCGAGAGGAAAAACCTCATAGCCACTCCCACTGGCATAGAACTCATCGACCTCATACGCGAGGAACTGCTGAAGAGTTGCGAACTCACGGGTATATGGGAGAAGAAACTGCGCGACATCGAGCATAAGAAATATGACGCGGCACAGTTTATCGATGAACTGAAAGCACAAATCTCAGACATCGTGCGCGACGTGCTCTCCGACACCACCAACCGCCGGGTGACTGTGCTCACCGAGCAGGACCTCAAGAAGAAAATGGCTCCGAAAGCGAAGACGGTCCCCAAGGCAGAAGGCGCGACGACGAAGGCGGGAAGCCCGGCGACGAAATCGCCGGGAACGGTGGCTGATGCCCGGAATGGGGCGCAGGCAGGTGATGATCTCGTCGGGCGGATATGCCCCCTCTGTGGCGAGGGACATATAATAAAAGGAAAAGCGGCCTACGGCTGTAGCCGATGGAAGGAAGGCTGCACATGGCGGAAACTGTTTTAGGAATTAGGTATGAGGAATTAGGAATGAGAAATTAGGAATTAGGAATGAAGAATAACAGCCCCCGTGCACGTCGCTTCAGCGTCGTGTTGTATTTGCCCCTCTTGTCTCTTCTCCTCCTCGCATTGTCGAGCTGCGGAGGGGCGGACGTCGCCATGAAAAAGGGCGACCGATTCTTTGCGCTCGGCGAATACTATGACGCCGCCACGCAATACCGCAAGGCATACCAGCAAACGCCCCCCAAGGACAGGAAAACACGCGGCGAAAGGGCATTGAAGATGGCCGACTGCTATCGCCGTATCAATTACTCAGCAAAGGCTGTGTCAGCATACAACAATGCCGTGAGATACGGACAAAAGGACGGTGTCACCTTGCTCAGACTTGCCCAACAGCAAATGATGACGGGCAACTACAAGGCTGCGGAAACCTCGTTTGCCGCAGCTGCCGACTCCATCAAGAATGACGACAATGGATACCTCACATTGGCAAAGACCGGAATGACATCAGCCAAGATGGCTCCCACATGGAAACAGGAGGGCTCGCGATATACAGTGAAGAAGGAGAACAATTTCAATTCGCGACGTGCCGACTTCTCACCCGTGTTGGGAGGTGAGGATGGCGAGATTCTCTATTTTTCATCCACCCGCAACCAGACTAAGGGCGACGAACTCAGCGGTATCACGGGTCAGAAAACGGGCGACATCTTCATGGCTCAGAAAAACGAGAAGGGCAAATGGCAACGACCCGAAAATATCGACTCAGAACTTAACTCGGAATTCGACGAAGGGGCATGTGCCCTAACACCCGACGGCAAGACGATGTATCTCACGCAATGCGTCACCGACCCATCCTATCCGCGATATGCCCAGATTATGCGTTCGTCACGCTCGGATGCCTCATGGGGCAAACCGCAGGAAATGCCTATATCCAAGGACACTCTGTCAAACTTTGCCCATCCCGCAGTGTCGCCCGACGGACGTTGGCTGTATTTCACGTCAGACATGCCGGGTGGTATAGGAGGATTTGATATTTGGCGCGCCCAACTCACTGCCACTGGCGACGTGATCGCCATAGAGAATGTGGGCGAACCGATTAACACCCCGGGAGACGAGAAATTCCCCACATTCCGACCCAACGGCGACCTATACTTCTCGTCCAACGGTCATCCGGGATTAGGAGGACTTGACATCTTCATAGCCAAACCGAACACCAACGTCGGTGCTACAAGAAAGAACGCATGGACAATAGAACATCCGGGATACCCGCTCAACTCTCAGGGCGACGACTTTGGCATGACATTCGAGGGATTGCTCAACCGCGGTTTCTTCTCATCCAACCGTGGTGACGCACGCGGATGGGATCATATCTACTCGTTTTTCAATCCCGAGATTATACAGACGGTGAAGGGATGGGTGTATGAGAAGGACGGATACGAACTGCCGCAGGCATTGGTGTATATGATAGGCGATGACGGCACCAACGTTAAACTAAATGTGAAGGGTGACGGCTCATTTGAGCAACAGATCAAGCCTGGGGTGGAATATGCATTCCTCGGAACGTGCAAGGGCTATCTCAATCACTCGGAGTCGCTAAAGGTGGAGGCAGTGGAGGAATCTGAGGAATATACATTGCAATTCCCGCTTGCCTCAATCACGGCTCCAGTGCTCATCGACAATATCTTCTACGATTTCGACAAGGCCACCTTGCGACCCGAATCCACCGCTGCGCTCGACGAACTCGTAAAACTACTGAACGAAAATCCCAACGTCACCATCGAACTCAGTGCGCATTGCGACTACAAGGGTTCGGCGGAATATAACAAGCGCCTGTCGCAGAGAAGAGCCGAGACAGTCGTGGATTATCTGAAAAAAAGTGGCATTGCCGCCGACCGCCTTACGCCTGTGGGATATGGAAAGGACAGACCTAAGACAATCAAGAAGAAGTTGACCGAGAAATACCCGTTCCTCAAGGAGAACGATGTCCTCGCCGAGGAATACATCAAGCAGTTGAAATCCCCAGAGGAACAGGAGATTTGCAACCAACTAAATCGCCGCACCGAGTTCCGCGTACTGCGCACCACATACGGAATGTTTGACTAAAGCTATAACTCTCCTGCGCCCTAAGCCTTGAGCTCGCGATAGGCGAACACCGATGATATAATCATCGTGAGAGTAGGCAAGAGTATGACAACAGGCATGAGATAGAGCCAATCGATGTTGTGGGTGACACATATGGCGTTGACTGCCAAGTCGAAGAGATAGTTCCATGCCTTGAAATAGGTGAGCAGTATCACCGCCACTATTATGCATGCGCACGTCCATATATGATTGTATAATTCGGCGCGCGAAGGCAACTGGCGCATCACCTTGCGTGTAAAACCGTTGTCGGCGATTTCGGTCTTCGCCGCCTCGGCAAACAGTTGGTTCAGTAGTATGTCTTTGTTATCTTCCATATCCGTTGGATTTTAGGTATTCTGTCATTACATGTTTTCCTCGTGAGATGTGCGACTTCACCGTTCCCTCGTTGATACCGGTGATGCTCGCAATGTCGCTGATGCTGCGACCGTCAATCAATTGCATCGTTATGCATGTGCGCTGCACGTCGGAGAGAAGGGCAAGAGCTTTGTAGAGATCCATCTGCAACGCAGTGTCGCTCGCTCCCTCGGCAGGCATGGCACAAGCGGCATCGATGTCGCTTGTGGCATAACGACTGCGAGTGTAGTCGTAATACACATTATATGCTATGCGGAACAGCCATGTGGAGAAACTCGACGTGCCGCGGAAGGTGGAGAGCTTCAGATAAGCCTTGACAAAAGTCTCCTGGGCGAGGTCGTCGCTCAGGGGCTCGTCACCCAAAGTCTGGGCGAGGAAGAACTTCCTCACCCTTGACTGGTATTCTTTCACAAGACTGTCGAAGGCGCGCTTGTTGTCGAACATCACCACCTGCGCAATCAGTGTCAAATCGCTTATCTTTCCCACTTGACCTTATGTTTTTAAAGAGTCGTTATTACTTTTTGTTGTCATCGGGATATACCTCCATTGCGTCGGTGGTGTCTGCCTTCGAAGGATCTTCTGTTGAAGCCTCATCTGTTGCCGGATTATCGGCAGTGGGCTCTTCTACAATAGGCTCTTCTACTATAGGCTCTGAGGCATTTGCATTGCGGTTGCTTGTCCATGCGATGAATGCCTGTCCGGCTCCATAGAGTGTCACCAATACTCCGATTGAGAATCCGAAGCTGCCCATCATTGCGTCGAGCAGGAACATCAGGCCTATTCCGACGAAGACATGCATCACGCCCTTGCGCCAGAGCTGGTCGTCGGTGGGCATCGAGGCGAGTATGCCGGTGGATGAACTTTTAATTCCGGAATAACCGGAATTTCCTGAATATCCGGATTTTCCTGATTTTCCGGAATAACCGGTTCCATTGGATTTGCCGGTGTTATTGCCTTGTTTCTTGGTGGAATATCCGAGTATGGAGTCAGGGATGGGCTGTCCGTTCTTCATTGCCATCTCGGCGAGCTTCAGCTTCTGCTGGCGATTCTTATAGAGGAAATAGCAGATGATGAAGATGATGATGGCGGGAGCCACAATGAATACTATCGCAACTATTATCACTGGCAGGAATACCGCAGTTCCGAGAGAATCCATCACGTCTTTCAATTCCTTAATATCATCGTCGTGCGAATCGTATGAGTATTGATAGTTGTTGTCGGCAGTGTCGGTATCGGCAGCTGCACTCGTGGTGTCGGAGTATGCCACTATACCATTTGTCGTGTCGTTGTCGGCGATGGTGGCAGTGGCCTTCACGCCGTTGTTGTTCACTGTCACATTAGCACTTGTTCTCGGCGTGTGCCTGTGGCTTTGCGCCGAGGCGTCCATTGTCATCGGCATTGCCAACATTGCCGCGATGGACAGGAGAAGCATTAACTTTTTCATATCGTTCTTTTTTTTATTGTTCAACAATGTTTTTTGTTTTCTTTGTCCTTTTGACGAGACAAAAGGCAGTTTGGTTGCAAAGATACGAAAAAAAACATCCAAAATCTGCGTTTTTTTATAAAAATGTGACTTTCTTTGGCGATAAATGCGTTTTTTTTCATATATTTGCAGTCGAATATGGCAAGAATAGAAGATTTACCTGAGTCATTTGTTAATTCCACCCGTCAGACGATGGGCGATAGTTTATTTGCTGCCTTCGTCGAGGGACTTGCCCAGGAGCCTCCCGTCAGCATTCGCCTTAACAGGGCAAAATACAAAGGTGAGCCGGATGGCGGCGAGAGAGTGCCGTGGTCGGCCTGCGGATATTATTTGCCAGAACGCCCCGTTTTCACTTTCGACCCTCTGCTTCATGCCGGTTGCTATTATGTACAGGAGGCATCGTCGATGTTCATCGAGAGAGCCTTGCGGCAGTATGTCACCGATCCGGTGGAGATGCTCGACATGTGTGCCGCTCCAGGAGGAAAATCGTTGGCAGCCATATCGTCGTTGCCCGAGGGCAGTTGGGTGCTGAGCAACGAACCCATCCGCCCCCGTGCCTCGATATTGGCAGAGAATGTGAGTAAGTGGGGCTCATCCCGAATGGCGGTGATAAGCAACTATCCCAAGGAAATCAGCAAGAGCAAGATGAAGTTTGATGTCATCCTCTGTGATGTGCCGTGTTCGGGTGAGGGCATGTTTCGCAAGGATCCACAGGCTATCAAGGAATGGAGCGAGCAGAACGTGGAGAAATGCCGACTTCTGCAACGCGAGATAGTCACTGAGGCATGGAAATGCCTGCGGCCAGGGGGAATACTCATCTACAGCACATGTACGTTCAACACTCATGAGAACGAGGAGAACGTGCGCTGGATTAGCGAAGAATATGACGCTGAGATTCTGCCCGTTGACATCTGCGAGGAATGGCATGTCACGGGGTCGTTGCTCGCGGAATTCCACATGCCTGTATATCGATTCATCCCCGGTGTCGCTCGTGGCGAGGGTATTTTCATGGCGGTGATGCGTAAACAGGGTGAGTGGAAGGCTCAGAGGAATCCGTCGCTCGACAAACTCCCATCGGCATTGCATCGATTGGAATTGCAGAGGATTGACGAGGGGTGCCCAACTGTTGACATCGACTATCCCACGGCGATAGCCTACTTGCGTCGCGAAGCCATCCGTCTGCCCGATGATGCCCCTCGGGGCATTGTCACCATCACCTATCGCGACATTCCCCTTGGACAGGCGAAAAACCTCGGTAACCGTGCCAACAACCTCTATCCTAAGGAGTGGAGAATAAAAAGCACACATGTCCCCGAGGGGGAGACGATTGTAATTAGGAATTAGAAATTAGGAATTAGGAATGAGGAATTAGGAATGAGGAATTAGGAATTAGGAATTAGGAATTAGAAATTAGGAATAAATAAAATGAAGCAATATTTAGACCTGCTCGACCGCATACTGACGGAGGGCGTAAAGAAAGAAGACCGCACGGGCACTGGCACTATCAGTGTCTTCGGCAATCAGATGAGGTTTAATCTTGAGGAGGGTTTCCCGCTCCTCACCACCAAGAAACTTCATCTCAAGTCAATCATCTACGAGTTGTTGTGGTTCCTACGTGGCGACACTAATATCAAGTATCTGAAAGACCACGGCGTGAGCATCTGGGATGAATGGGCCGACGAAAACGGCGACCTCGGTCCGGTGTATGGACACCAGTGGCGCTCATGGCCCGACGAGAATGGCGGCACCATCGACCAGATACAGAATGTAGTGAATCAGATAAGGAACAACCCCGACTCACGACGCATGATTGTGAGTGCGTGGAATGTGGCTGAGGTGGAGCGCATGGCATTGCCCCCCTGTCACACGATGTTCCAGTTTTATGTCGCCAACGGGCGTTTGAGTCTGCAGCTCTATCAGCGCTCTGCCGACACCTTCCTCGGTGTGCCGTTTAATATCGCCTCCTATGCCCTGTTGCTGCAGATGATGGCACAGGTGACGGGACTGAAGGCTGGCGACTTTATTCATACCACGGGCGATACGCATCTCTATCTCAATCACATCGAACAGGCAAAACTGCAACTTACGCGCTCTCCTCGCCCACTGCCGCGCATGGTGATCAATCCCGACGTGAAGGATATATTTGACTTCAAATACGAGGATTTCCAACTCGAGGGGTATGCCCCCTGGCCGCATATCAAGGCTGCGGTGTCGGTGTGAGGTTAAAGGAGTTAAAGGAGTTAGAGGAGTTAAAGGAGATAAAGGACGTATGAGAATAAACGTGATTGCTGCCGTGGCAAAAAACCTCGGCATAGGATTAGAAAATAAACTGTTGTATTGGTTGCCCAACGACCTCAAGCGCTTCAAGGCCCTGACCACGGGCCATACCATCATCATGGGGCGCAACACATTCCTCTCGCTGCCCAAGGGTGCATTGCCCAACAGGCGCAATATTGTGCTCAGTCGCAGCCAAAGCGATTTCCCAGGTTGCGAATGCTATGCCTCTCTCGACGAGGCACTGAGTCATTGTTCATTGGATGATTGTAGGCAACATGGCATCGACAACGATGATATATATATAATAGGTGGAGCCTCGGTATATACCCAGGCGATGGAAATTGCCGACCGCCTTTGCCTCACCGAGATTGACGACACTCCCGAAGCCGCCGACGTGTTTTTCCCTCCCTACGACAATGGATGGAAAGAAATAGGGCGTGAAGATCATGATATAGATGACCGCCACGCCTATCGCTATGCTTTCGTGGATTATTCAAGGGAATAAACACCTATTCTTCCTCAGCCACGGGGATATCGACAATTGGTATCTGTCGGTTGATGGCAGAGTTGAACGAGATTATCGACTCACTGCGCGAGAGGCCCAAGGGCTGCAGTTTGTCGTGTATGATATTCAGAAGATGGTGGTTGTTGAGGGCGTATATCTTGATGAAGAGGTCGAAGTCGCCAGTAGTATAGTGACATTCCACCACTTCGGGTATCTTCTTCAACTCCTCCACCACCTTGTCAAAGTTCTCTGGGTTCTTCAGGTTAAGGCCTATAAAGGCACATGTCTCGTAGCCTATCTTCTCAGGGTCAACAATGAATTTCGATCCTTTGATGATACCGGCATGCGACAGTTTCTGTATGCGCTGGTGAATGGCTGCTCCGCTCACGTTGCAGGCTCTTGCCACCTCCAAGAAGGGCACACGCGCATCTTCTGCAATCATTGTCAGAATCTGCTTATCAAGTTTGTCAATCTTCTGGTTTGCCATATTATTTATTATTAGTTGTTTTCTTTCCCGAATATAATATCTTTAGGGCATTAGCCCTTCTGAGTGACTGTTTGACATCGCTGACCACTCCCATGTCGGCTTTTTTGTCAGCCTTGATGCTCACTGTCATGTTTCGTGCGTCCTCTGGCGACATCCTTTTGCGCTCGGCGGCGATGAAGTCTTCTATCTCTGCCATTTCCACAATCTTGTCGTTCACCTGCACTGCATTGCCGTCGCCTCCTTGGTAGGGCTTACCGATGTATATGTGCGACACGGTGGATTTCTTTGCAAGTCGCTCCAGTCGGGTGCCCTGCGGCACCTGGTATTTCACTTTCATCGGGTTCTCCTTCATGTGGGTTACTATCATGAAGAAGAACAGCACGGTGAAGATAAGGTCGGGCAAGGAGGCTGTATTAAGTCCCGGCACGCTATGGTCCTTGCGCTTGAACATGCTCATTCCTCACCTCCTTCCTCTCTGTCCTGCCCACTGTCTTGCGATGCAGGTTCTGCTTCGGATATGCGTTGTGGATATTTCCTCGCTATCACGTCGCGCTGTTGCTGCGAGCAATTGGTGTATGACGTGCTGTATTCGCGTCGCGCCATCTTGTCGCGCACGTCGGAGTAGGCATTCACTATGGAGTTCTGCATGGCGAAGTATGCCTCGTAGCTCGTTTGCCTGTCAGCCTTCACGGATATCACGTGTTTCTTGCCTCTTTCAATGACGAACGATGCCACTCTCTCGGTCAGTTGACGGGCGTTGACGGTGTCGCCATTGCATGTCATGTGGTCGTTATCGTCAATGCTGATGTTCATGATGTCGTTGCGGTTGACGTCCATCTGCTTCTGCTCGTTCTTCTGCGGCATAGGGGGCAGATAGCGTGTCAGTCCCTCGTCGGTGTCCAATGATGTGGTGACAAGAAAGAATATCAACAGCATGAACGATATGTCTGCCGTTGACGTGGTGTCTAATCCAGGCACCTCTCTTTTTTTCTTCTTTCCGAACAACATCTTATTTCATCCTCCTTGAATATCCCGACATTCCAAACACCATCGCTGCTATTGCTATGAGTATCATCACTCCCGAAGAAATGATGAACATATCCGACAACCTAAGCCAAATGCTCTCGCAGAAATCCTTGCCGTTCACCTTTATCGGGTCTGTAGCCCCAAGGGCAAACGTCAGAATGAGCAGAACTACTGTTGCCACCCATGTGGCTATGGTTATGCGTCCTGCCGGCACTCCGTTCTCAGTGAAGCCTTGCCGCCCGCTTGTCCTAATACCGTGGACAATAGAATATACCGTCACTCCTAATGCCACTGCCGTTAGCAGGTAGATATATCCAAGGAGCATGTCGGTGAGCAACGGGGCATTGAAGTCGGCATCCTCCTCGTAGGGCATATCATACCCCACAAGCCAGAAAGCGATGAACACCAACGCCGTTACTGCCACAAGCCCAATTTTCATCCACGACTCCTTTTTCCTCATATTATACTGCATTACATTTGTCTTTTATCTCCTTTTTACTCCTTCTATCTCCTTTTTACTCCCTCTATCTCCCTTAAACTTAGTGATACAGTCAAGCAGCGTTATCGCCGATTCTTCCATCTGAGATGTGATGTGCTCAATCTTCGCCACAATATAATTGTAGAACAACTGCAACACCAAGGCTACAATAATACCGAAGATTGTGGTGATGAGCGCCACCTTCATTCCCGATGCCACGATGGTGGCACTGATGTCGCCAGCAATGCGGATATTGTCGAATGCCATCACCATTCCTATCACTGTGCCGAGGAAACCCAACGAGGGGGCAATCGTGATGCACAGCTTTATCCACGAGCATCCCCGCTCAAGGTTGGCAGTCTGCACCGCACCGTATGACCCCACCGACCTCTCGATATCTTCAATGCTCTCGCTGATGCGCAATAGGCCTTGATAGCAGATGGATGCCACAGGGCCACGGGTGTTGCGGCAAATGTCCTTGGCTCCCTCGATGTCGGCACTCTCAATCTTCTCACCTATTGTGTTCATGAGTTTCTTGGCGTTGATTTCTGAAAGCGTGAGGTATATTATACGCTCTATGCAGAAGGCAAGACCTATCACCAAGGCAAGGGCCACCAAAGACATAAAGCCGGCATTGCCCTCAATGAATTTTGACTTCAACTGATTGTGAAGTCCTCCCGTCTCCTCTGTCTCCAACAGCTCATCATCAGCTATAAGTTCTGTTGCTGCAGTATCGGCAACAGATGCCTTCATAGAGTCGGCAATCACTGTCGTCACCGAGTCGGCAACCGCTTCCTTCTGCTGTGCATTCACATTGGTTGTGCCAATCAATGACATGACCACGATCACCATTGTGAAAATCCAAAATCTTATGTGTCTCATTTTTTACTATGTCAATTTATGTCTATGAATTTCAATAATCAGCTGCAAAATTAGTAATAATAATCGAGATAATAGCAATCAATCATTATAAAAAACATTAAAACTATAAAATCCCCCTCTGCCTTATGCGACTGAGGGGGATTTTGTGAAATCAGCGGAGAGAACAGGATTCGAACCTGCGAACCGGTTTTGCCGGTTACACGCTTTCCAGGCGTGCCTCTTCAACCACTCGAGCACCTCTCCTAAAATGCAAGCGTTGAGCGATTTGCGGCTGCAAAATTATTGCTTTTCGGGGAGAAAAAAGAATTATTTGCAAGATATTTGCGAGGTTTTAAGTTTTTTTTAGGGAAAATCATTACAATTGATTGATTTTTGTAGTATCTTTGCAACGGAAAATCCGAGTAGTTCCTAAATATATTATGCATTAATAACACCCTTATGACCGAAAATACATATTCGCGCGGCATATACCAGACAACAATGTCTATGGCATTGGAACGTATTCTTCATACCGATGATATTCAGGAGGCATTGACAGATGTCTTCCATGATATACTCAACCATTTTAAGGCGGGACGTGTGGCTGTGATGTCAACCGACAGGCGCAACCCCGACCTCCAGTATTGCGTGATTGAGGTATTAGCCGAGGGTGTATCATCATCAATGAGCGGAAGGGAGGACCGTTTTCCCAAACACCATTGGTGGTATGACAAACTTGAGGCTGGGGAATGTGTCGTAGTCGAGGATTCTGAGAATATGGAATGGGACGACCCCTCAGCCCACGAACTGCTCAAGAGTCTTGGCGTGAGGGCGCATCTCGGTGTGCCCATCAGCAGATATTCGCATATCTCGGGATTCCTTCTCGTGGATATCCTCGACCGTCCTTACGAATGGTCGGAGGCTGACATCTTATGGCTTAAGGACCTTGCCAACCTGATGATGCTGTGGCGCAGACTGCAGAAATCGCGCAATGAGGCGGCATCCGAGCGTGGCAAACTGGAAAAGGTGCTTATGACAATGCCTATTGGATTGTGCCTTTACGACACTGAAGGCAATATCTCGTTCGCCAACGACAGGGCAATGGCGGTATTCGGTGTAAAGAGTTTCCAGGATGCAAAGAAATTCAACCTTTTCAAGAGTTCGTTGCTCACGGATGACACCAAAAAGAGGATTAAGGAGCAGGAGCTGGTCGATGCCTCCTTTGAGTATAACTACGGTATTTTGCCCTTCGAACAGGATAACGTCAAGTCGGAACACAGCGTTATGCGTATCAACATCATGGCGAGATACAGCAAGATATATGATCCTTATGGAGAAGTGAAAGCCTACTTGGTGGCTTATATGGACAAGACACGCGAGCAGAACAACTCACAGAAAATACATGAACTCGACGAGATAATATCCCTCACTGCCGACTTCGCACAGTTGGGATATGCCCGTATCAATGTCATCGACAATACGGGCTATGCCACCAAACAGTGGTATAAGAACAACAATATGTCGTTCGACGACAGTTCGACGGGTATCGCCGATTTCGTCGAAATACTTCATCCCGACGACAGGCGCGTGAGCGACGACTTCCGCAATGCCGTCAGACAAGGCAAGAATGTGAGACTTAACCGGCGCATGAGAATAAGGCGCCCTGGACGACCTGGCGAATGGGATTATCTGCAGGTGTATTCGGTGGTGACGAAATACGAACCGCAATACGGCGTGATTGAAATCAGCACTATCACCCAGAGCATAAATCATCAGGTGAAACTCGAGCGTTCGCTTGTCTTGGCAAAGGAGGAAGCCGAGAAAGCCGACAAACTCAAGTCGGCGTTTCTTGCCAATATGAGTCACGAGATACGCACTCCGCTTAATGCCATCGTCGGATTCTCGCAGATGTTATGCCGTGATGATGTGCCTTCGAACGAGAAAAATGAAATGATGAAGATTGTGGAGCAGAACAACGAACTCCTTCTGCAACTCATCAGCGACATTCTCGACCTGTCGAAACTGGAAGCCGGCACTCTCGAGTTTGTCGAGAAGGATGTGGATGTCAACAGCATCTGCAAGGCTGTGGCGGGCTCTATTGAGATGAAGGTGAAGAAAGGGGTGAAGGTGAAGGTGGATTGCCCCCGACAGGACTGCCACATCATGAGCGACCCCAACCGCATCAAGCAGGTGCTCATCAACTTTGCCTCGAATGCATCTAAGTTCACCGACAAGGGACATATCATTATCGGTTATCACTTCACCAACCCCGACCGCATACGCTTCTTTGTCGAAGACACTGGCATTGGTATTCCCGAGGATAAGAAGGCCAAGATTTTCGAGCGTTTCGTCAAACTCAATTCCTTTGTCCAGGGCACCGGTCTCGGTTTGCAGATCAGCAAGGAGATTGTCACTTGTCTTGGCGGTCTTATCGGAGTGGAAAGCGAACCGGGCGAAGGCTCAATGTTCTGGTTTGAGATACCCGTCGAAAATGGTGTCAAGGTCACATCTAAATGACTCTCCCTCGGCTTGATTCCATACATATCCTAAGAAGGCGGCACCGCCGAATCCCCTACTCTCTATTTCCGTCAGACGCTTGGGCGTGATGCCGCCAAGGGCCACCACCCTCTTGTCGATGATTCCTGTAAGCGATGCATCGCGAAGTTGTTCTTCGCTGAAGGCAGCGGCATATCCTTGTTTGGATATGCTGTTGAATATCGGACTGAGGAATACGTAATCACACATCCCCTTCTTTTCCTCCACCTCTTCGATTGAATGGCATGAGGCAGAGGTTTTGCCTTGCCATCCTCCCGGGGGCTGCGGATTGCGTGCATTCAGGTGTATGCCGCAACCGTATTCCATGGCAAGCTCATGATGATCGTGGAGCGACAGTCGCTCATGCCACCTGCTGTCGATGCCTTGGATAAGTTGCCTCACCTCCTCCAACGATGCTTGCGGTTTGCGGATGTGCATGCGCCACAATCCGCCCTCCATCAATGTGTTGATAAGAGAAACCTCGCCGGGGATAAACTCCGGCGAGGTGATTACTATGATTCTCATTTCTCGCAGTCTTTCAGTGAGTGACTGATGCGTGCGGCACAGAAGTTCGGACCGCACATGGTGCAGAACTCACCCTCGGTCTTGTTAGACGTCTTGTAGTATTCAAGTGCCTTCTCGGGGTCGAGCGAAAGGTTGAACTGGTCTTTCCATCTGAACTCATATCGGGCCTTCGACAGGGCATTGTCGCGCACCGTGGCTCCGGGGTGTCCCTTGGCTATGTCGGCGGCGTGGGCGGCTATCTTGTATGTCACAACGCCCTCGCGCACATCGTCCTTGTTGGGCAATGCGAGGTGCTCCTTGGGAGTGACGTAGCAAAGCATCGCCGTACCATACCATCCTATCATCGCCGCACCGATGGCACTTGTGATGTGGTCGTAGGCGGGGGCGATGTCGGTGACAAGCGGACCGAGCGTGTAGAAGGGTGCGCCGTGGCATTTCTCTATCTGTCGGTCCATGTTGGCGCGTATCTTCTGCATTGGCACATGACCCGGACCCTCGATGAATGCCTGCACGTTCTTTGCCCATGCCCTCTCCACGAGTTCGCCCATTGTATCGAGTTCGGCAAACTGTGCTGCATCATTTGCATCGTAAGTAGAACCGGGGCGCAAGCCGTCGCCAAGGGATATGGCTACGTCATATTTCGCACAGATGTCGCAGATGTCGTCGAAGTGGTCGTAGAGGAAACTCTCCTGCTGATGCACCATACACCACTTTGAGATGATACTGCCGCCACGGCTCACCATTCCCGTGAGGCGGCCTTGCGACAGGGGCACGTTCTTCAGGCGTATGCCGCAGTGGATGGTGAAGTAGTCAACGCCCTGTTCGCACTGCTCGATGAGTGTGTCGCGGAATATTTCCCATGTGAGGTCTTCTGCCTTGCCGTTCACCTTCTCGAATGCCTGATACATAGGCACCGTGCCCACGGGCACTGGACAGTTGCGCAGAATCCACTCGCGTGTCTCGTGGATGTTCTTGCCTGTTGAGAGGTCCATCAGTGTGTCGCCACCCCATTTGCAGCTCCACACTGCCTTCTCCACCTCCTCGTCGATACTCGAGTTGAGGTGGGAGTTACCGATGTTGGTGTTGATCTTCACGAGGAAGTCGGTACCGATGATCATCGGTTCTGCCTCGGGGTGATTGATGTTGGCAGGAATGACGGCACGTCCGGCAGCCACCTGTTCGCGCACAAACTCGGGAGTGATATGCGTGTCGATACCAAGTTCCTTGCAGTTCATGTTCTCGCGTATCGCCACGTATTCCATCTCCTGAGTGATCACTCCACGCTTGGCGAGAGCCATCTGAGTCTCTCCCTCCTTGCGCGAGTCAATCCACGGCTTGCGCAGTTTGGGTAGTCCCTTCTCAAGGTTGATTTCCACGTTGGGGTCGCTGTACGGACCGCTTGTGTCATACACATAGACGGGCGCATTCTCTTCCATGCGCTTCTCGCCATTCTCAATAGTCACTGTGGGGGTGAGGTTCACTCGTCTCATTCCCACTCTCAGTTCGGGATATATCTCTCCGTTCATGTAGATTTTCTCCGAACTTGGATAGGTGATTTTGATGTTGTTGTTCATATCTTCTTTAATTCTTTATTTTTTTAATTCTTTAATTCTTTATCGTCGCTCGGCGACAATAAAGACTTCATCATTTCCACCGGGTCATCGGCATTCAGCACGGTGCCGCTCACGGCTATTCCCTTGACTCCGGTGGCGAGGATAGCGTCGATGTCGTCGGCGGTGATGCCGCCTATTGCCACTACGGGAAGGTCGATGCCTGCCTTGCTCATCTTTTCGATGATGTCGCGATAACCATCGATGCCGAGTATCGGGGCGAGATTCTTCTTCGTCGTGGTAAAGCGGAACGGACCGCACCCGATGTAGTCGGCTCCTTGTTGAGCCAATCGTTCTATATCCTCGAATGTATTGGCAGTGCCGCCGATGATGAACTCTTCACCGAGTATTCGTCGGGCTTCATCCACGGGCATGTCGTTCTTGCCCAGGTGCACCCCGTCGGCATGCAGTTCCTTGGCAAGCTCCACACGGTCGTCCAACAGAAACACCGCCTCATGCTCCCTGCACAGGGGTTGTATCTCAGCAGCCGCCATGCGCACCTCGTCGTCGGTGGCGTCCTTCATTCTCAGTTGCACCCATTTGCATCCGCCTTCAAGGGCCATCCTCGCTCCCTCAACATAGCTGATGGAGTCGGTGGCATGGGTTATGAATTGTATAGCTCTCATTTTGTCTTGATTATTGTTTTTTGAGGGTTATAAAAATGATTCACGGGGCCATGCCCACCGCCTATCTCCACGTCGGCACCGGCTTTGATTGCGCCCGTGAGCCATTCCTTGGCTGCGGCTACGGCATCGTCTATGGGATATCCTATGGCGAGATACGAGGTGATAGCCGACGAGAGCGTGCATCCCGTACCGTGGGTATTGCGTGTTTCCACATTTGCCGCTTCATATTCGCGCTCCTCACCCGCAGTCGTGTATAGCCTGTCTATCTTGCGTCCCTCGATGTGTCCACCCTTTATCAGCAGCGACTGGCAGCCCTTGTCTTGGATTATGCGCGCGGCATTGTCCATCGAGGTCTTACCAGTGATGGTTATTCCCGACAGCACCTCTGCCTCGGGCACGTTGGGGGTGAGCAATGTGGCGAGCGGCATCAGTTTCCGGATGAACACCTCCACAGCGTCATCCTGCATAAGGCGCGCCCCACTTGTTGCCACCATCACGGGGTCAACCACGAGATGCTCAATGTCGTATTCGGCGAGCGTGTCGGCAATGGCGTTGATGGTGTCGATGTCGTTCACCATCCCCACCTTCACTGCCTGTGGACGTATGTCGTCCATCACCGCCCTTATCTGTCCTGCCACTATCTCCGGCGGCACGGCGTGCACGGCACTCACTCCCATGGTGTTCTGCACCGTCACGGCAGTGATTACCGATGCGGCATAGCATCCCAGTGCCGACATCGTCTTGATGTCCGCCTGTATGCCGGCTCCTCCGCACGAGTCACTGCCCGCAATCGTCAGTGTTGAAATATACCTATGCGCAGCCATTCCTAATTCCTAATTCCTAATTCCTAATTCCATCAAAGCTTCTGTCCCAGTTCTTCCACACGGGTTCCATGCCTATGGCTCTCAAGTCGGCATCCACCTGCATGGCAGTGCGGGTGTCGCTCACGTCAAACTGCGCCAGCGAGTCGGGATGACAGCAGTAGCCTCCGGGGGCGGTGTGGCTCTCAGCACTCATGGTCGTCACTCCCAGTGTCGCCATATTGTTGCGCACGTCGGCGGTCTCGCGTGTGGAATATGATATATCCACGTCGTGGTCGAAGATACGCATTGCGAATGTCACCTGAGCCAACTCGCGGTCGCTCATCTCCACATTGGGTTGGAATCCTCCGTTCTCAGCCACTCTCATTCTCGGGAAGTTCACCGAGTATTGAGTGCGCCAGTATGTCTTTTCGAGATAGCGCAGATGGCGTGCCAGCATCACCACCTCGGTGCGCCAGTCCTCAAGACCGATGAGAGCACCCATACCGATTTTGTGCACACCGGCCTGACCCATGCGGTCATAGCCGTTGAGACGCCACTTGTAGTCAGACTTCGGTCCGCGCGGATGATACACCTTGTATCGCTTTTCGTTGTATGTCTCCTGGAAGCATATCACTCCGTTGAGTCCGTGCTCACGCAGTTCGGCATATTCCTCGGCAGCCAACGGCATCACCTCTATCTGCAGGTTGTTGAAGTAAGGCTTTGCCAAGTCGAGCGCCCTTGCGATGTATTTCACTCCCGTCAGCACCTTGTTCTCGCCTGTCAGCACGAGCAGGTTGTCAAACGGTCCCAACTTCTTTATAGCTTCGTATTCCCTCACTATCTCCTCCTCGGTGAGTATGGTGCGCTTCATCGGGTTTTGCACGTGGAATCCGCAATACACGCACGAGTTGGAGCATGAGTTGGCTATATATATAGGTATGAACATATTTATGGTGTTGCCGAATCGCTCGCGCGTGATATGGCGGCTTAGGCGTGCCATCTGTTCAAGATACTTGTCGGCGGCGGGTGACACTAATGCCATGAAGTCGTCGATATTCAGATGTTGCTTGGCGAGGGCACGGCGCACGTCGGCATCCGTCTTCGCCATTATCTGCTGGGTTGTTTCGTCCCAGTCATATTTCTGTATTTCGTCGTAAAACATATTGTCATTTTTTTATCCCCCACAGAATGCCTTGAGAATGACTATGTCGTCACCCTCGTTCAAGAGTCGGTTGCTCCACTCGGTGCGGGGCACCATGTTATTGCTGATGGCAATCGCTACCCCCTTCTCGGGCAGCTTCTGCTCAGAGGCAAGGTCGGCAACAGTCTTTGCTGTCGTCTCCACTTCTTTGTTGTTTATCTTTATCTTCATCGTATTTTGTTTAATTAGGAATTAGGGATTAGGAATTAGGAATTGGCTGCGCACAGGCATTTAATTACTCATTCCTCATGTCTCATTCCTCATTTCTAATTAAGGAAAGCCGTCAGTGGAGAGCTCGCCTCGGCAGTCATGTCGGCATGCTGCACGGCGAGTCCTGCCTCGTAAGCCTCGCGTCCGCACTCCACTGCCTTCTTGAATGCTCGCGCCATTGCCACGGGGTCGCCAGCCACTGATATGGCGGTGTTCACCAAGCATGCGTCGGCACCTATCTCCATCGCCTTGGCAGCATCACTCGGAGCACCTATTCCGGCATCCACCACAACGGGCACTGTTGCCTCCTCGATGATGATGTTGAGGAAATCTATTGTGCGCAGACCCTTGTTTGTACCGATAGGGGCAGCAAGTGGCATCACCGTGGCGGCACCCGCCT